>JAICYE010000022.1 GCA_025934385.1 Acidimicrobiia bacterium
CTCGACGGCAAGTAGCGGTCGGCGGGGGAGCGCCCGGGCGGCGCGGTCCCCGGCTCGTCGGACGCGAGCGCGAGCTCGCCCGGCTGGAACGGGAGTTCGCTGCGGCCGGCCGGGAGTTCCGCGCCGTCCTGCTGATCGGCGACGGCGGCGTCGGCAAGACGCGCCTCGCCGCCGAGCTGGCGGTCCGCCACACCCATGAAGCCGTCACGCTGTCGGCCCGGGCCTATCCCCTCGGGGCCACCACCGCCTTCGGTCTGTGGACCGAAGCCCTGGAACGCCATCTGCGGGGCCTGAAGCCCGACGAGGTGCAGCGGGCGACGGCCGGCGCGGCTGACGACCTGGCCCGGCTGCTCCGCAGCGTCCGGGTCGTGCGGGGCTCGCCGCCGGGGTCCGGCGAAGAGGCGCCCCGGAGCCGGCTGCTGGAGGCCTTCACCGTCGTGCTGTCGAACCTGGCCCGGGAGCAGCGGCCCGTCGTCCTGCTGCTGGACGACCTTCACCTCGCCGACGCTTCGTCGCTCGAGCTCCTCCACTATGTCGCCCACGGCTGCGCCGGGGAACCGATGCTGGTGCTGGCCACCGCCCGCCCGGCGGAGTTGGCCGAGCGACGGGAGGCGGCCGCCGTCGTGTCCCGCCTGGAGCAGGACGAGCTGCTGCGGCGGCTGTCCGTCGAGCCCCTTCCCGCCGAGGCGCTGGCCGGCCTGGCCGAGGAGGTGACCGGGGAACGGGCGGGGCCCGTCCTCGTCGAATGGGTCGAGCAGCGCTCCCGGGGCAACCCCCTCTACGCCATCGGGCTGTTGCGGGCGCTGGTCGAGGAGGAGGCCGACCTGTCGGCCCCAAGGTTGCGGCGCCTGCCGGAAGGGCTGGCCGAGCGGGTCACCGGCCGCCTGCGGGAACTCGACGACGCCGCCCAGCGGACGTTGGAGCTGCTGGCCGTGCTCGGCCGGCGGGTGGACTCCCGGTCGCTGGTGGGCCTGTCGGGCGAGAACGCCGACGCGCTGGCCGGCACGCTCGACCGGCTGGTGCAGCGGCGGGGGGTGACCGAGGAGGAGCAGGGGCACGAGCTGACCTACGAGATCTCCCATCCCCTGGTCGCCGAGGCGATCTACCAGGGGATCAGCGCCGGGCGCCGCCGCCGGCTGCACCGGGAAATCGGCCGGCGGCTGCTGGCCGCCGGGCGGCTCGGCGAGGCCGCCCCCCACTTCGTGGCCTCGGCCGATCCTGGCGACGACGAAGCGGTCGGCGTGCTGCGGGAGGCCGTGCGGGCGGCGGAGGAGGCGGAGTCGCACCAGGAGGCCCTCACCATCCTCAGCTCGCTGGTCGGGCTGCTGCCGGCCGGCGATCCCCGCTGGGCCGAGGTCGTCGACGCCCTGACGTGGAAAGCCCAGTGGGTCGTCAACCACCGGGCCGACACCCACGCTGTCGTCGGGATTCCACCGCTGCGGGCCATGGACCAGTCGCTGGGCGAGCTCGGCGACGCCGCCCGCCGGGCGGCGGTCAAGCTGCGGCTGGCCACGTTCCTGGCCTGGGGGGAAGGCGAGCTGGACGAGGCCCGACGGGTGGGCGGCGAAGCCGAGCAACTCTTCGAGGCGGCCGGCGATCGGCGCGGGGTCCTCCTGGCCCGCCATGAGCTGGGCTGGGTCGAGTTCCTCAGCGGGCACACCGAGCGGCTGGAGGACTGCGCCCGCCGCGTCGCGGAGGAGGCTCGAGTGATCGGCGACGCCATGGTCCGCAACCGGGCGCTCAGCAGTCTGGCCGGCGCCTGGGCGACCCGGGGCCGGCTGGGCGATTCCGAGGGTCTCGTGATCGAGGGCTTGCTGGGCGGAGAGGCGGAGGGCAGTGCCCACCGCTTGTTCATCGCCCACTACTACCGGGCCATCGCCGCGGCGGTGCGGGGCCGGACCGCCGAAGCGTGGACGGCGCTGGCTGCCGCCGACGCCCTCAAACCCGGGCCGGACGGCGTCCCGGTGCAGCTCGAGTTCATCGCCGCCGCTCTCACCGGGAACCACCGCTGGATGCTCGACCGGGCGGGGGAGCGGGGACTGCTGGCCGGGGAGCTGAGCCGACAGGGGGCGTTGGCTCTGGCCATCGCCGGGATGGCCGCCACGGAGATGGGGGACTTCGTCGACGCTCACCGCTACGTTTCCCGGGCCCGGGGGATCTACGGGGAGCGGATCTGGGGGTTCCAGAGCGAGTGGGCCCGCTACGCCGAAGCCGTGTTGGCCTGGCGGGAAACCGGGCCAGGAGCGGCAGTGGCGACGATGCGGGACATCACCACCCGCCTGATCGTCACGGAGGCGTGGACCTTCGCCATCCCGCCGCTGCTCGACCTGGCCGAGATCGGCGGGCGGCTCGGGAATCCCGAACCCGCCGCCGCCGAAGGCTTGGAGGCGGTGGCCGAACGGACCGGCGTCGACTGCCACCGGGCGCTGGTGGCGCTGGCCCAGGGCTGGACCGCCTTCGCCGCCGGCGACCGGGCCGCGGCGGCGGCCGCCGCCGGCCGGGCGGCCGAGCAGCTGGCGCAGGTCGACTGGCCGCCCTATCTCGGGCGGGCGCGGGCCCTGTTCGGTCTGGCCACCGACGACCGTGACGCCGCCCTCGAAGCCCTGGGGTCGGCCGCCGAGCTGCTCGAACGGTGCGGGGCGCTGGTCCGGCGGGCCGACGTCCTCGACGCCCTGGGCCGACTCGGCTCGGCCGGCCGGCGGGCGGCGGCCGCTGCCTCCGGGCCCGGATCGCTCACCGCCCGGGAACGGGAGGTCGCCGCCCTGGCCGCCGGCGGCCTGTCGGCCAAGGAGATCGCCGAGCGGCTGTTCATCGGCGAACGGACCGTGGAGAGCCACCTGGCCCGGGCCTACGCCAAGCTCGGCGTCCGGTCGAAGGTCGAGCTGGCCAGCCGGCGGGCGGAGCTCGGGCTCGAGCCCTGAGGGGCGAATCCGTACCGGGGTCCGTACCGGTACGCGAGACAGCCGGACCGCCCGTCCGTATCGTCGGACACAGGCCACAGCGACGGGAGAGGGAGCGATGGCCACCTACGACGAGCTACGCCGCCGCCACATCGCCGACGCGGCAGCGCTGCTGCCCGAGATGCTGGCCCGGATCGAATGGCCGGCGGACCGGATCGCCGAACACCGGCGAGCCGAGGTGCGGCGCCTCGTGAAGACGGCCCGCGACCTCTCACCCTGGCACCGCAAGCGTCTGGCCGACGTCGACCTCGACGAACTCGACGAGACGACGCTGGCCGAACTGCCGACCATGACCAAGGACGACGTCATGGAGCACTGGGACGAGATCGTCACCGATGACCGCCTCCGGCTCGACGACGCCGAGGACCACCTCGCCGGGGTGGCGGCCGACGCCTATTTCCTCGACCGCTATCACATCCTCAGCACCGGCGGCACCACCGGTCAGCGGGGTGTGTTCGCCTACGACTGGGACGGGTGGGCGGTCTGCTGGTGGAGCGTCCTCCGCTTCGAGGCCCGGGCCCGCCGACGGGATCCCGAGCTGGCCGCGGCGCCGGCGATGGGCGCCACGGTGATATCGCAGTCGGCCCGCCACATCGGCAGCGCGCTGGTCCAGACGTTCTCCGCCGGTGAGATCGAATGGCACCCCTTTCCCGTCACCCTGCGGATGGCCGAGATCGTGGCCGGGCTCAACGCCGTGCAGCCCACGGTGTTGCTGGGCTACGCCTCCGCGCTCCATCCGCTGGTGCACGAGGCGGAGGCCGGCCGCCTGCGGATCTCCCCCCGGCGCATCCAGACCCCGGGGGAGCCGCTCCTGCCCGAGATACGGGCGGCGCTCGAGTCGACGTGGGACGCCACGGTCGTCAACTGCTACGGCGGGACGGAGTTCGGCGTCCACGCCGGCTGCGGCGAGAGCGCCGGTGTCCACCTGAGCGACGACCTCGCCGTCGTCGAACTGGTCGACGTCGACGGGCGGCCCGTCCCCACCGGCGTCCGGTCCGACAAGGTCTTCGTCACCAATCTCTACAACCACGCCCTGCCGCTGATCCGCTACGAGATAACCGACGCGCTGACCGCCATCGACGAACCCTGCCCCTGCGGGTCGGCCTTCCGGCGCGTCTCCGACCCCGAAGGCCGCCTCGACGACACCTTCCGCTACGGCCCGGTCGTGGTCCACCCGCACGTGTTCCGTTCCCCGCTGGGGAACTGCCGCCCGCTCGTCGAGTACCAGGTCCGCCAGACCGGCCGCGGGGCGGCCATCGCCGTCCGGGCCATCGCCGGCTTCGACGCCCGCGCCCTGGAGGAGGAGATCTCAGCCGGGCTCACCCGGCTCGGCGTGGCCGATCCGGAGGTGGCGGTGACGGCGGTCGACCGGATCGACCGGCAGTACTCCGGGAAGCTGACGCGCTTCGTGCCGCTGGCGGCGCAGCGATGAGCGCGGTGCGGACGGACTACTGGGCCGCCACCGAGCCCGACGTCGCCGAGCGGCGCAGGCTCGAGCTCCTCGAGGCCCGGTACGACCCTCTCACGATCCGCCGGCTGGAGGCGCTCGGCGTGGCCGCCGGCTGGTCGTGCCTGGAGGTGGGGGCCGGCGCCGGCTCGGTGGCCCGCTGGCTGGCCGGCCGGGTCGGGCCGGCGGGCCGGGTCGTGGCCACCGACCTCGATCCCCGCTTCCTCGGAGAAGACCTCGGCTCCCCGGTGGAGGTCCGCCGCCATGACATCCGGTCGGATCCGTTGGAGGAGGCGGCCTTCGACCTCGTCCACTGCCGGGCGCTGCTCTGCCACCTCGATGACCCGGCGGCCGCCGTCGGCCGGATGGTGGCGGCGCTGCGGCCCGGCGGGTGGCTGCTCGTCGAGGACGCCGACTACACCACCTTCGACGCCGCCTGCCCCGACCATCCCCTGGCGCCGGCCTGGAGCGGCGCGGCGCTGCGGCTGGCCGAGGCGCTGGCCGACAACGGCGTCATCGACCCCTGCCTCGGCCGGCGGCTGCCGGCCTGGCTGGCCGGCTTGGGCCTGGCCGACACGGCCCACCAGGGCCTGGTCCGCGTCCACCGGGGGGCCACGCCGGCGGCCGAATTCTTCCTCCGCTGCTTCGAGTCGATCCGGGCCCGGCGGGTGGACCGGATGGACCTCTCGGATGCCGACCTCGACGCCCTCAGGGCCGCGCTGGTCGACCCGTCGTTCTCGTTCGTCGACGCCGTCAGCTACGCCGCCTGGGGCCGCCGGGCCTGACGCCGCAGCCGGTGGAGCGGGCGCCCCATCATGACCGCGGTGGCTCCAGCCGGCCGTCATCACCAATGCTTCGACACCGAGGGGGTCTATCCATGTCGAAATCCCTGCGGGCCCTGGCCCTGACTGTGGCCATCGTTCTCGGCCTCGTCGCCTGCGGCGGCGGGGATGGAACGGCGAAGGGGGGTTCAGGGGCACTCGGCGCCGGCGCGTCGAGCGCCGCGGGGCCGGCGTCCGCCTCCGGTGGGAGCGACCGGAACGCCGCTGCCGCAACGGATGTGACGGCCGAGCCGGGCGGGGCGGTCGCCGGAGCGAGCGTCCCGCCCGGCAAAGCGGCGCGCCCCGCCGGCGCGACCGGCAATGCCACCGGGAACCCGTCCGGGGCAACGGCGTCACGCCGGGCCACGACATCGGCGGCGGCCGCCTCGTCCGTCGCCCCGTCACCGGACGGCTCCGGCCCCTCCGCCCGACCGGCTTCCTCCGGGGCAGCCAACGCGGCGCCCGGGAGCGCCGCTCCGCCGGGCGGGTCGCTTCCGGGCGCCTCGGGCGTCGGTCCTGTCGGGCCCGGCGACAAGACCGGCGTCTCGGCGACCGAGATCGTGCTCGGTATGCACATGCCGCAGTCCGGCCCGACCGGCGTCCTCCTCGGCAATGGCTGGAAGGGGGCTGATGCCTATTTCCGGTCGATCAACGATGCAGGCGGTGTCAACGGCCGGAGAATCAAGCTGGTGGTGGCCGATGACAAGTACTCGTCCCAAGGGGCGGCCGGAGCCATCCGCGAACTGATCGACACCAGGAAGGTCTTCGCGGTGGGTTGCCCGGTCGGGGCCGACCAGTGCTCGGTCGGCGTCGCCTACGCCAACAGCAAGGGCGTCCCCTACCTCTCGGGCGGCTTTCGGGAGCAGTACCTCAACGACAAGCCGTGGGCCTTTCCCGTCACGGCCGGCTACGGCTACGGCGCGGCCCGCCTCGTCGACTACCTGTTCCAGCGACGGGGCTACACCCCGGCCCGGAAGCTCGGGTTCTTCTATCTCCACTCGGAGAACTTCGACGAGCTCGTGCAGGGGGCCGATCAGGAGCTGGCCCGCGTGGGTGCGAAGTTCACGGTGAAGTACCCGGCGGAGAAGGACCAGAGCGACTTCTCGGCGGCGGTGACGAAGATGCAGAGCGCCGGCGTCGACACGATGTGGTTCCACACCGCTCCCGACCTCATCACCAAGTTCGCCGCGCAGGCCAAGCTCCTCGGCTACCAGCCCCAGTACGTCTTCACCGCCCCGGCCGGTGGCGACATCTTCGCCACCGCGGCGGGCGGCAACCTCGACAAGGCCTTCGGCCTGGCGGCCTTCGACGACGCCGGCTGGCCCGGCGCCTCGAAGTTCCGGGACATGTTCCACCGCTACTACCCCAACGACCAGGTCGACGAGTTCAACCTCCTCTGTTACATCGTCGGCTTTGGTTTCGTGGAAGGCGTCCGCCGGGCCGGCCCCGACCTCGGCCGCGACGCCCTCGCCCGGGGCCTCGCCTCCATCGACCACCTCGACACCGGCGTCTCCCAGCCCGTCAGTTACACCACTCGCGGCCGGGTCGCCGGCCCCGACTCCACCTTCGCCGTCTGGGAGATCCACGGCACCGACACCGTCCAGACCACCGGCTTCGACTTCTGAGCCGTCCGGTCATCAGACGGGTGTCGCCTCGATGATGTGGGCCGTCATCCGCCCTGTCACCGTTCCGGCACCGAGTCGGGCCTTCATCTCCCCGGCGACGATGGCAATCGTGGCGTCGAGATCGCCACGGGCCTCGATGCCGGCTCGCAGTGGTGTGCCGGTGCAGTATCCCGCCGCCACATCGCCGACTGACGTCGCTCGTCCCTCCACCGTGACCGTCTCGACATCTCGACAACGCAGGCCGCCGGCGACCAGGTCGGCGACGACGATGTCGGGGTCGGCGTAGCCGTGGGGGACCGAGACCATGAAGGTGGGCGGGTCGTCGGGGAAGGCGCGCTCGAGACCGGCAACGAGCGCTGACTGGAAGGCGTGGGCATCAAGATCGGCCCAGGTGCTGAGGACGAATGTCCCGTCCGGCACAAGCACGCGGCGTGCTTCGGAGAACGCGGCGGGCTTGTCCGGAAAGAACATCACGCCGAACTGGCACGCGACGAGGTCGAATTCCGCCGGCCCGAACGGAAGATCCATGGCATCGGCCTGCCGCCATGTGGCGCCGGGCACCCGCCGGCGACCGAACCCGACCATCGCTGCGTTCAGGTCCGTGGCCATCACGGCGGCCTCGGGGAGGGCGGCGACCAGCTCCCGGGTCAGGACGCCCGTACCGGCGGCGAGTTCGAGCACCCGCTTCGGGCTCCGGGTGGAGGCCCGGCGGGCGAGATCGACGGCGAACGGCCGGAACACGGTGGGTGCCAGCCACCGCTCGTACGCCTCGGGCATCGAGCCCGCCCACAGCCCGTCGGCCTGATCCGCCAAGGCCCGGATGCTAATTCCGCGCTCCGCCGCCTGTCGGCGGGGGTCACGGCAGTTTCTGTGGTCACGAACCTGCCACATGTGCAGGTTCGTGACCAGAAAACCTCCATACCACCCGGCCCGTACCCCCGGCGCGGCGCAGGCCAGAGGTTTGCGACCTCTGGCCTGCGGCCCGGTGCTGTGGAGGTGGCGGGAGTCGAACCCGCGTCTTCCAAGCTCTTGACAGGGCTTCTCCGAGCGCAGCCGGCGAGGGAATCTCAGGCGGTCACCGATCACCGGCCCTCGATGACCACCCCAGCCCGGAAAGGTGTCCCATCGGGGCCCCGGGCGGGCCCCTCAGGTGAGTCGCTCAACATGACGCCCGTAAAACCGGTCGAGCGACTGGACCGGAACCGGACGCGCTGTTTGTCCTAGGTGAAACTAGGCAGCGAGAGCCATCTGAGGCTCGGCGTTTATTTGTTTTCCCGGATTTTTTACGAGGACCCCGGGGTCCCTCGGCTCGCTTCACCTGCCTTGATCCTCAGAATCGAAACCAAGCACCCCCTGGTGTTGTTGCCACTCAGATGGACTCCACATCTTAACGGGTCACTCGCTCCCCCGGTTCCGGGCCCGCATCGCCCGGTCGGCTTCGCGCTTGGCGTCCCGTTCGGCCATCGCCTGACGCTTGTCCCACTGCCGCTTGCCCCGGGCGACGGCCAGCTCGAGCTTGGCCATCCCGTCGCTGCATTAGACCTTGAGCGGCACCAGCGTGAGCCCGGGCTCGTTGAGCTTGCCCAGGAGCCGGTCGATCTCCGCCCGGTGGAGCAGCAGCTTCCGCCGTCGGGTCGGGTCGTGGCCGATGCGGGCGAAGGGGTAGGGCGAGACATGCATGCCGTACAGCCACACCTCGCCGGCCTCGATGCGGGCGAAGGCGTCCCCGATATTGGCTCGACCGTCCCGGATCGACTTGACCTCGGAGCCGAGGAGCACGATGCCGCACTCGTAGGTGTCGAGGATGAAGTACTCATGGCGGGCCCGCCGGTTGGCGATGGCGACCCGGTCGCGGGCGGCCTTGCCGTCGGTCTTGGCGCCCCCGGAGGCGGACTTCGGCATGGGGAGAACCGTACCTGGCACGGATAACCTCCCGGCCTGTGACAGGCACATCGATCCTCGGAAACCCCGTCAGGCGTATCGAGGACCCCCGCATCCTCTCCGGCGGCGCCCGCTACGTCGCCGACCTCGACCTGCCCGGCGCACTGACCGCCGTGTTCGTCCGCTCGACCATGGCCCACGCCCGCCTCGAGGGCGTCGACACCGGGGTGGCGGCCAAGATGCCCGGCGTCGTGGCCGTCTACACCGCCGCCGACCTCGACCTCCCCGACATCCCGGCCTTCGCCATGGCCCCGCCGCCCATGAGCCGGCCGCCGCTGGCCAAGGGCACCGTCCGCTTCGTCGGCGAGACCATCGCCCTCGTCGTGGCCGAGACGCCGCAGCAGGCGGTCGACGCCGCCGGAGAGGTGGTCGTCGACTACGACCCCCTCGACGCCGTGGCCGACCCCGAGGCGGCGCTGGCCGACGGCGCCCCCGTCCTGTTCCCGGAGCACGGCAGCAACCTGGCGGTGGAGTTCGACTTCGGCCGGATCCCCGATGTCTTCGGCGGCGCCGACACCGTGGTCTCCGGCCGCATCCGCAACCAGCGGCTGGCGCCCGTCCCCCTCGAGGTCAATGCCGCCGCCGCCGTCCCCGAAGACGACCGCCTCACGCTGTGGGTCTCCAACCAGCACCCGTTCGGCGTGCGGGACCCGCTGGCCGGCACCCTCGGGCTCCCGGCGGAAAAGGTGCGGGTCGTCTGCCCGGCCGTGGGCGGCGGCTTCGGGGCCAAGATCGGCCTCTACGCCGAGTACGCCGTGATCGCCGCCGCCGCCCGCCGCCTCGACCGGCCGGTCCGGTGGGTCGAGACCCGGTCCGAGTCGATGACCTCCCTGGTGCACGGCCGGGCGCAGATCCAGGACGTCGAGATCGGGGCCCAGGCCGACGGCACCATCGTCGGGCTGCGGGGCCACCTCATCGCCGACGCCGGCGCCTATCCGGCGATCGGCGTGTTCCTTCCCAGCCTGACCCGGATGATGGCGGCGGGGGTCTACGCCATCCCGAGGATCGACGTGCGGGCCTCGGTGGCGGTCACCAACACCAACACCGTCGGCGCCTACCGGGGCGCCGGCCGGCCGGAGGCGGCGGCCATGGTCGAACGGGCCGTCGACATGGTGGCCGCCGAGCTCGGCCTCGACCCCGTCGAGGTCCGCCGCAAGAACCTCATCCCGCCGTTCGACCAGCCCCACAACACCCCCGTGGGGGCCACCTACGACGTCGGCGACTACGGCCGGGCCCTCGACGAAGTCGTGCGCCTCGCCGGCTACGACGACCTCCGGGCCGAGCAGCGGGCCCGCCGGGACCGGGGCGACCGCATGGCCCTCGGCATCGGCGTCAGCGTCTACGTCGAGGTCACCGGGGCCGGGCCCGTCCCGGAGTTCGGCTCGGTCGAGGTCCACGCCGACGGCACCGTCACCGCCCAGACCGGTACGTCGCCCCACGGCCAGGGCCACGAGACCGCCTTCGCCCAGATCGTCTCCGCCACCCTCGGCGTCCCCATGGAGCAGGTCCGGCTGGTCCACTCCGACACCGACGCCGTCCCCGAGGGGCAGGGCACCTACGGCTCCCGCTCGCTCCAGCTCGGCGGCAGCTCGATCCTGGTGGCGGCCGAGCAGGTGCTCGACATGGCCAGGGGACGGGCGGCCAACCTCCTCGAGGCCAACCCCGACGACGTCGTCCTGTTCGAGGACGGGCGGTTCGGGGTGGCCGGCACCCCGGCCCGGGCCCTGACCTGGAGCGAACTGGCCGCCGTCGACGGGGGCGAGGGGCCGCTCCGGGCCGAGGCCAAGCACCCGCAGTCCGGCCAGACCTACCCGTTCGGCGCCCACGTGGCGGTGGTGGAGGTGGACACCGAGACCGGCGCGGTGAACCTTCTCCGGATGGTCGCCGTCGACGACTGCGGCCGCGTGCTCAACCCGCTGCTGGCCGAGGGGCAGGTCCACGGCGGCCTGGCCCAGGGCATCGCCCAGGCGCTGTTCGAGGAGTTCGCCTACGACGCCGACGGCACGCCGCTGACCGCCACGCTGGCCGACTACCTCGTGCCGAGCGCCGCCGAGCTGCCGAGCTACGAGACGGCCCACACCGAGACGCCGACGTACCTCAACCCGTTGGGAGCCAAGGGCATCGGCGAATCGGGGACCATCGGGTCGACTCCGGCGGTGCAGAACGCCGTCGTCGACGCCGTCGCCCACCTCGGTGTCCGTCACATCGACATGCCCTGCACCCCCGAGCGGGTGTGGCGGGCGATCCAGGCGGCGCGCAGGGGGGCGGCGAGCTGAACTCGACGGTCCCCGACGGCTTCGCCGACCCGACGCTGCGGCTGCCCCGGAGCGAGTACCTCAAGATCATCGGCCACTGCTACGACGGCCTGCCCGACGAGGCCTGCGGGCTGCTGGCCGGCCGCCTCCGCCCCGGCTCGCTCGTGCCCGACGGGCGGATCGACGTCGTCTTCCCGACGGGGAACGCCGACGCCTCGGCCCGCACGTACTCGGTCGACTCCCGCGACCTCATCCGCAGCCTCCGGGCGGCGGAGTCGAGAGGGCTGGAGCTGGTCGGCGTCTTCCACTCCCACACCCACACCGAGGCCTGGCCGTCGCCGACCGACGTCCGCCAGGCCATGGAGCCCGGCTGGTTCTACGTGATCGTGAGCCTGAAGGACGGCGATCCGGTGCTCCGCTCCTTCCGCATCACCGACGGGAACATCCGGGAGACGCCGGTCGTTCTCGAAAGCTGACTGGATCGTGAGCATTTTGTAGACGGGTTTTTGTAGACTGGGTGTGGAGGTTCACCGTGATGCCTGTCGAAGTCCGCCTGCCCACCATCCTGCGTCCCCACGTCGGCGGGGTCGCGACCGTCACCGCCGAGGGGAAGACGGTGGGCGAGCTCTTCGACGGCCTGGTGTCCCGCTACCCGAGCCTCAAGGGCCAGCTCGTCACCGAGACCGGCGACCTGCACAAGTTCGTCAACGTGTACCGCAACGACGACGACATCCGGTACACCGGCCGGCTCGACACGCCCGTCGCCGAGAACGACGTGGTGTCCATCATCCCCGCCGTCGCCGGCGGCTGAATCCGACAAGCGCGCGGCCGGAGGGCCGCGTCCGGAGGCTCCTGACATGCGCGTCGACTCCGTCCTCGACCTGATCGGCAACACGCCGCTGGTCGCCGCCCACGAGCTCTCGCCCAACCCCGCCGTCCGGCTGTTCGTGAAGCTGGAGGGGAACAACCCCGGCGGGTCGGTCAAGGATCGCATCGCCAAGTCGATGATCGAGGACGCCGAGGCGGACGGGCGCCTCCGGCCCGGCGACACCATCCTCGAACCGAGCTCCGGCAACACCGGCATCGGGCTGGCACTGGTCTGCCGGGTGAAGGGCTACAAGCTCCGGGTCGTGCTGCCCGAGAACGTGTCGGTCGAGCGACGCCAGCTGCTGGAGATCTTCGGCGCCGAGGTCATCCCCTCGCCGAAGGAGGAGGGCAGCAACGGCGCCATCCGGGTGGCCAAGGAGCTGGCCAAGGAGGGCGACGCCGTCTTCCTCTACCAGTACGGCAACGCCGCCAACCCGCAGGCCCACTACACCGGGACCGGGCCCGAGATCTGGGCCGACTGCCCCGAAGTCGACGCCTTCGTGGCCGGCCTCGGCACCAGCGGCACGCTGATGGGCGTCGGCCGCTACCTGAAGCAGCACAAGCCCGGGGTGAAGATCGTGGCCGTCGAGCCCCCGGCGGGGGAGTACGTGCAGGGGCTCCGGTCGCTCGACGA
>JAICYE010000263.1 GCA_025934385.1 Acidimicrobiia bacterium
ACCCCGCCGCCCACCACGCCGACGACGGGGCCCGGCGGTGGCGGCGGCCCGGTGCCCCCGACGCCGACCACCACGGCCCCCCGTCCGATCGTGGTCTCCCCGGTGGCCTCGAACCAGGGCTTCTGGCTCCTCGGGAAGGACGGCGGCGTGTTCAGCTTCGGCACCGCCCCCTTCTACGGCTCGGTGGGCAACATCCCGCTCGGCAAGCAGGTCGTGGCCATGGCGGCCAAGCCCGACAGCAGCGGCTACTGGTTCGTCGACTCCACCGGTGAGATCTACGTCTACAAGGCGCCGTTCTGGGGTTCGATGGCCGCCGTGCCGCTGAAGAAGCCGATCGTCGGCATGGCGGCGACGCCGTCGGGCAACGGGTACTGGCTGGTGGCGTCCGACGGCGGGATCTTCGCCTTCGGCGACGCCCGGTTCTTCGGCTCGACGGGGGCGATCAACCTCAACAAGCCGATCGTGGGCATGGCGGCCACCCCGTCGGGCAACGGGTACTGGCTGGTGGCGTCCGACGGCGGCATCTTCGCCTTCGGCGACGCGCCGTTCTACGGCTCCACCGGCTCCCTCACGCTGAACAAGCCCATCGTCGGCATGGCTCCCTCGCCGACCGGCAGGGGCTACTGGTTCGTGGCCTCCGACGGCGGCATCTTCGCCTACGGCGACGCTCCGTTCCTCGGCTCGGCGCTGTCGGACGACCCCGTCCCCGTGGTCGCGATGGCGCCCACCAAGAAGGTGTACGGCTACCGCGTCCTGCGGGCCGACGGGTCGGTCGCGGCCTACGGCGGCGCCGCCCCGGGCCCCGGCCTGACCGGCAGCCTCTCCGCGCCGATGGTGGGCATCGTCACGGCGTTCTGAGCACCGGCGACGAGGCCGGCTCCCCGGGGCCGGTCGGGTCGCCGGGGTCGGTGACGACCGGGCCGGGGCGGGTGAAGCGCCGGCTCAGCAGGTAGCCGACCGAGAACACGACGGCCCCGCCGGCGGCGTCGAGGAAGTAGTGGTTGGCGGTGAGGACGATGGCCGTCAGCGTCAGCAGCGGGTAGAGGGCGGCGGCCGTCCGGGCCGCCCGGTGCCGCAGGCGGGGGGCCAGCGCCGAGGCGCAGAACAGCGACCAGCCGAAGTGGAGGCTGGGCATGGCGGCGTACTGGTTCGAGATGTTGTGGATGGCCCCCGAGTCGAACGACCAGAACGTCGGGTACCTGGCCAGCGTGTCGACGAACCCGTAGCTGCCGTGGCCGGCCGTGATCAGCAGGCGGGGCGGCATCAGCGGCCAGAAGACGAAGCCGACCAGGGCCAGCGCCGTGGTCAGGACCAGCGTGTTGCGCCAGCGGGGGTAGTCACCGGGATGGCGGCGGTAGAGCCAGATGACCGCCCCGGCGGTGACGATGAAGTGGAGCGACCCGTAGAAGTAGTTGAGGAAGACGATCAGGGGCGTGAAGTGGAGCGCCCACGACTGCAGCGTGGCCTCGTGGTTGAGGCCGACCATGTGCTGCCAGCGCATGATCTCCCGGGCGTGGCGGAAGGCCTGCGCCTTGCCGCCCTCGCTCAGGTTCCGGATGGCCGAGTAGACCTCGTAGAGGACGAGGATGGTCAGCACCTCGCGCCACCAGTAGAGGCGCCGGACGGCGGGCCGGGCCCCCGATCTGCCCCGGCGGAACAGGTTCAGACGGAGACCGCCCTGCTGCGACCGCCGACGGCGAAGGCCGGCGCACCGAGGAGGCTGACCGCCAACGTGAGGGCGTAGACGATGAGGCCGACCGCCACGGCCTGGCCGGCGGCGACCCCCAGCGGGCCGAGGAAGAGGACGAAGGCGCCCTCCCGGATGCCGAGGCCGTTGAGCGACAGCGGCAGGACCTGGGCGATGGCCACGACCGGCGTGAAGGCCAGGAGGGCCATCATCGGCAGGTGGAGCCCGAGGGCCCGGGTGGCGGCCCAGGCGGCCAGCACCATCGACAGCTGGTAGACGGTGGCCACGCCGAGGATGCCGGCGGCGGCCTGGGGCCGGCGGCGCAGCGAGTCGACCCCGAGGTGGACGGCGCCGATGAAGCGGGTCCACCCCTCGTTGGCGGCGAAGCGGCCGGCCACCCGGCTGCTGCCGGCGGCGGCCACGATCGCCGCCAGGAGCAGCAGCGTGCCGAATGACAGCGCCAGCGCCAGCCGGCTGGCCATCCCCAGCCGCAGGAGCGAGGGCCGGAGCAGGAGGCCGGTCATCGTCAGCAGCGGGAGCACGATCCAGCCCGTCAGCCGCTCGATCACCACCGAGGCGAACACCGAGGAGCCGGGCACCTCGGAGCCGGTGCTGAGCCGGCTGACCCGCAGGACGTCGCCGCCGATCGTCGACGGCAGGAAGTTCCCCACGAACTGACCGGCCAGGTAGTGGGAGACGAGGTTCGGAAGGCGGGTGTCGGCGTCGAAGACGGCCAGCACCCGCTGCCACCGCCAGGCTGACAGGATGATGCCCCCGAAGGTGGCCAGCAGCCCGAAGACCAGGTAGACGATGGTCTCCCGACCGTGGCCCCGGGGGAGCAGCGAGGGCAGGTGCATCCGGGGCAGGAGCAGCCCGAGCATCACGGCGCTGGCCACCATGCGCACGGCCGGCCACCACGAGCCGGCGGACGGCCGGCCTGGCGGCGGGTCGGATCTGGGTCGGCCCTGCATCCGCTTTAGCCTAATCGGCTGAACACGGACCGCATCCGGATCCAGGGGGAGGAAGGACGCGAATGCGCACTGGGCACGGTGGCACCCTGGCGGCGCAGGCCCTGAAGGCCGCCGGCGTCGACGTGGTCTTCACCCTCTCCGGCGGACACCTGTTCCCGCTCTACGACGGCTGCGTGGCCGAGGGCATCCGCTTGGTCGACACCCGCCACGAGCAGACGGCCGGCTTCGCCGCCGAGGGGTGGGCCAAGGTGACCCGCCGTCCGGGGGTGGCGGCGCTGACCGCCGGGCCCGGTATCACCAACGGCCTGAGCGCCCTCACCAGCGCCTTCTTCTGCGGCTCGCCGATGGTGGTGATCGGCGGACGGGCGCCGGCCGCCCGGTGGGGGTCGGGTTCCCTCCAGGAGGTCGACCACGTGCCGATCGTCGCCGAGGTGACGAAGCGGGCGGTCACGGCGGCCAGGACCGGTGACATCGGGGTCGAGGTGGCGGCCGCGCTCATGGCGGCGACCACCGTTCCCCGCGGGCCGTGCTTCGTCGACATCCCCGTCGACCAGTTCTTCGACCGGGCCCCCTCCGAGGGGGCATGGCGGGTCACCGTCGGGGAAGGAGGCCGGGCCGGTCGGGACCCCGCCTCCGACGACCTCGCCGAAGTGGCCAAGCTCCTCGCCGACGCCGAGCGGCCGGTGATCATGGCCGGCGGCGGCGTCTACTGGGATCGGGCCGAGGGGGCGCTGGAGGAGCTGGCCGAGGCCGCCGGGGCGCCCGTGCTCATGAACGGGCTCGGCCGGGGGACGCTGCGGGCCTCCCACCTCCTGGCCTTCTCCCGGGCCCGGTCGGTGGCGCTGCGCCAGGCCGACCTGGTGATCGCCGCCGGGGTGCCGCTCGACTTCCGCCTCGGCTTCGGCCAGTTCGGCCGGGGGGCGGGGGGTGCCCCCCCGACAACGGCGGCCGGAGCCGCCAAGGACGGCGGGGCGCGGGTCGTGCACCTGGTCGAGGACCCGTCGATGGTGGCCACCCACGTCGAGCTGGCCGGCTCGGCGGCCGGCGACCTGTCCCAGGTCTTCCGGGGGATCGTGGCCGCCGGCGTGGAGGCGTCGCACCCGAAGGAGCGGGCCGGGTGGCTGGCCGACCTGTCGGCCGAGGAGACGGCCCGCCGGGAGCAGGAGGAGGGGATCCTCCGCAGCGACAACGACCCGATCCACCCGGCCCGGATCTACGGCGAGCTGCGGGACCGGCTCGAGCCCGACGCCGTCGTCGTGGTCGACGGCGGCGACTTCGGCTCCTACGCCGGCAAGCTGATCGACAGCGAGACGCCCGGCTCGTTCCTCGACCCCGGCCCCTACGGCTGCCTCGGCACCGGCCCGGGGTACGGCCTGGCCGCCCGGCTGGCGTCGGTGGCCGACGGGCGGCCCGACCGACAGGTGTTCATCCTGCTCGGCGACGGGGCGGCCGGTTTCTCGCTCATGGACTTCGACACGCTCGTCCGTCACGAGGCGCCGGTGGTGGCCGTCGTCGGCAACAACGGGATCTGGGGGCTGGAGAAGCACCCGATGCGGGCGCTGTACGGCTACGACGTCGTGGCCGAGCTGCGGCCGGGGACCCGCTACGACGAGGTGGTGACGGCCCTCGGCGGCCACGGCGAGCTCGTCACCGACCCGGCCGAGATCGGCCCGGCCATCGACCGGGCGGTGGCGGCGGGCGTGCCGGCGCTGGTCAACGTCCTCACCGACCCGGCCGGCGTCTCTCCGAGGTCGAGCGCCCCGATGTGAGCTCCGGCGTCGTCAGTCGTCGCCGAGGCCGGCCCGCTCGAGGAACT
>JAICYE010000024.1 GCA_025934385.1 Acidimicrobiia bacterium
CCGGCGCCCCTCCCCAGGACCGGCCGACCAGGAACGGTGATCTCGCCTTCCTACACCTCGGCCTACGCCTTGGCCAGCTGCCCCCGCATGGCGCCCTTGGGGAACTCGGCGGTGTGGATGTTCACGTAGTACCCGGCGGGATTGGCCAGGATCTGCCCGATCACGGTGTGGTCGGCCGGCACGCAGCCCTTGTCGCCGGTCTTCTGGACGTCAAAGGTGACGACCGGCGGGCCGGCCACGCCCTTGGCCCCGGCGTGGATGTGGGCCGCCGTCGGCTTGCTGATCCCCGTGTAGGTCAGCTGGTAACAGACGGTGTTGGCGGCGTCGTCGAGCGTGATGGCGGCCGTGCCCTTGGCATCGGCCGGTCCCGGCGGCGACGTCTCCTGCGGCCCGGTCATGTCGGCCCGCAGGTTGGTGGTGGCGGCGTGCGCTGCCGGCAGCGTCAGCATCGCCGTCACGGCCAGCAGCCCGGCGGCCAGCAGTCGTCCCGTTCGCATTCGGCCCTCCCCTGGCGACGGATTCGCGGTCGCAGACGCGAAGACGACGGCGACTCTACCGCCGTCTTCCTGGGAGCTACCCCGGCGGGGTGGCTTGCAATCAGGCTTCGGATGCTCTAGCCGCTGGGGACGGGCGCCAGCGTGGCGTAGTCGTCCCGCGACACGGAGTCGGTGGTGACGGCGCCGTCCCCCCGGAGGACGCCGACGGGACTCCCGTCCAGCGTGAAGCTGGCCCGGCCGACGCCGGGGAGGCCGGTGACGGTCGAGACGATCTGGGCCAGGGCCAGGATCTGGTCCCGGCCGGCGATCTCGGTGAACGGCTGGCCGAGGTCGACGGTGGCGATGCCTCCGCTCACGCCGCTCGACTTCACCAGCCCCTGAGCCAGCAGGGCCGTCCGCAGCCCGAGTTGCACCTCGGTGGCCGTCGGGCCGGCCTCCAGCGCCTCGAGCACCGACTCCACCGACACGGGCGCCGGCAACTCCCGCTGCACGGGCGCCAGCCGCTCCCCCTGGACCAGGAAGATCGTCGCCTTTTCGGTCGGGGCGACCTGCAGCGTGGTCACGGTGGCCGACGGCGCCTGGCCGAGCAGGTCGAACGGTACCGATCCCGGCGCGGCCAGGATGGCGTGGTCGTCGGACGGGATCCCGCAGGCGGTAGCGGTCAGCGCCACGGCGGCGACGACGAGCCCGGCGGCCGACCTCCGGAAGTCAGGGCGCCGCCTCACGACGGCGAACTCTCCGGAACGGGCAGCGGCATCCCCGCCGGCCCGTATTCCACCAGCGGCAGTTCGACCACGAACCGGGCGCCGCCTCCGACCCGCTCCTCGACCCAGACGTGGCCGTGGTGCAGCCGGGCGTGCTCGGCCACCAGCGACAGGCCGAGGCCGGTCCCGTCGCCCGCTCCCGGTCGGGCCGACGACTCGCCCCGGGCGAAGCGCTCGAAGATGTGGTGCCGCTCGTGCTCCGGGACGCCGGGGCCGCGGTCCTCCACGGCGAACCGCACCACCGAGTCGTTGCCCGCCACGATGAGCGCGGTCGGCCCGCCGGCGTACCGGTCGGCGTTGTCGAGCAGGTTCACCAGCATCTGGCTGACCCGGCGGGGGTCGACCATGGCCTCCTTGGGGGCGCCCGGCTCGACCCCGAGTGGCACCGCCGCCCGACCCGTCGACGCCAGCACCGACCGGGCGAAGCGGTCGGGCTCGACCAGCTCCCGCTCCAGCCGGGCCGTCCCCGACTCCAGCCGGGAGATCTCGAGCAGGTCGAGCACCAGCTTCTGGAAGCTCTCGATCTGCTGATCCAGCACGTCGAGAGCGGCCGCCGCCTCCTCCGGCGAGTGCCGGCGCCGGCGCACGATGTTCACCGCCGAGCCGATGGCCGCCAGCGGCGTCCGCAGCTCGTGGCTCACGTCGGAGGCGAAGCGGGCCTCGCGGGCGATGCGGTCCTGCAGGGCGTCGACCATCTCGTTGAACGAGGTGATCAGGGGGGCCAGGTCGGGGTCGCCCTTGGCGTCGAGGCGGGTGTCGAGGGCGCCGTGGGAGATCCGGGACGCCGCGGTGGCCACGCCGCCCAGCGGGCGCAGCACCCGGCTGCTGGCGTAGCGGCCGACGGCCGCCCCGACGAGGGCGGAGATGGCCGCGCCCAGGGCCAGCGCCCGGGCCAGCAGCGACAGCGACCGCTCGAGCTCGGCCATGGGGGAGAACTCGAAGTAGAAGGCGTCGACCGCCGGCAGCGGCACGCCCACCGCCACCTGGGGGTCGCCGTCGAGGGAGAACCGCTGCCGGCCGACGCTGCCGGCCAGGACGGCCTTGCGCAGCGAGGCCGGCACGGCGTTGGGGCCGATGCCGACCTTGCTGGCGAACCACCGTCCCTGGTACTGGAGCACGGCCACCGACCCCGAGCTGGTCTGGAGCGAGGCGAGGATCGTGGGGACGTCGGGGTCGGGCGTGCGCAGCACCGACCGGGCGAGCCGGGCGTTGACGTAGGCCTGGCGGAGGGCCGTGCTCTGGCGCTGCTTTATGAGGTAGCTCCGCGTCAGCTCGTAGGCCATCATCGCCAGGGTCGCCGACAGGACGAGGGCGACGCAGCCGAAGGCCACGGTGGCCCGGGCCCGCAGCCCGAGCCGCGACCGCCGCCGGCGGGGCGCCAGGTCCGGCTCGGCGGCCTCGGCGGCCCCCGGCTCGGGACGCGCCGACGGTGCCGCCGCCTCCCTCGCCGCTGTCACGGAGAACCGCTCCAACCGCTCGCTCCCTTGGCGACTCCCGCCGCCCTTGTCGGGGGGACGCCCCCCATCCCCCCGGGCTCGTTGAGGTTCGGAGAAGATCGTCACACACCGTGAGGGTCGCTGCCTGGACGCCCGCTACGAATCGCCCCCGGCGGAAAAGGTAGCCACCACGGCGTCGGACAGCGCGGGCCAGGCCTCGGCGGCCCACGGCCCGAAGTCCCGGTCGGTCACGCAGGCGCAGGCCAGACCGGCCGCCGGGTCGACCCACAGGAACGTCCCCGACCGGCCGAAATGCCCGAAGGTGCGGGAGGAGTTGCGCCGGCCCGTCCAGTGCGGCGACTTCCCGTCCCGCAGCTCGAAGCCCAGCCCCCAGTCGTTGGGCCGCTGGCGGCCGAACCCCGGGAGGACGCCGTCGAGCCCGGGAAAGGCCACGGTGACGGCCCGGGCCGCCATCGCCGCGCTCAGCACCCGGCCCGGGGCGAGGAGCTCCCGCCCGAGCGCCAGCAGGTCGCCGGCCGTCCCCCCGGCTCCCCAGGCGGGGTGGCCGGCGATCCGGGGGCGGGTCATGCCGAGCGGGTCGAGCACCGCTTCGGTGGCGTAGGCCTCGAACGGTATCCCCGCCCGGGCGGCCACCAGCTCGCCGAGCAGCCCGAATCCGGCGTTGGAGTAGATCCGGCGCCGGCCGGGGGCGGCCAGGCGGGCGCCGTCGAGCCCGAGCCCCGAGGCGTGGGCCAGCAGGTGCTCCACGGTCGATCCCTCGGGGCCGGCGGGGTCGTCGAGGCGGAGCGTCCCCTCCTCCACCGCCACGAGGACGGCCGTCGCCGTCAGCAGCTTCGTCACCGAGGCCAGCGGCCGCGGCTCGTCGAGCGGCCCGGTGCCGGCCAGGGTGGCCGACGGCGACGTCACGCCGACGGCGGCGACGCCGACGGGCCAGCATCCGACGGCGTCGAGGGCGGGCGTGGTCATGCCCGAATTCCATCACGACGGGCGCCAGGATGAGGGCAGGATGAGGCCCCCGCCGGCGGTGTCACTCCTCCCTGACGTTCGGCTGCGCTATACCAAGCTTTCATGGGGAGTGTTGTGGCTGTCGACGGCGGGCGGAGCCGCTGCCGGGCGGCGGTGATCGGGGCCGACGGGCGCACCGGCCCGGTGGCGGAGGGCCCCGGACTCCCGGCCGGCACCGGCCCGGGGGCGGTGGACGGGATGGTCGAGGCGCTGGCCGCCACCGTGACCTCGGCCGTCGTGGCCGCCGCCGCCGCCCGGCACGAGGTCGGCCGGGTGGAGATGGTCTCGGCCGGGCTGGCCGGGCTCCTCGGCGCCCGCACCGTCGCTCCGGCCGTCGCCGCCCGGCTTCACGATCGGCTCGGCGCCGCCCGGGTGGCGCTCTGCGGGGACGTCGTCGCCGCCCACGCCGGCGCCCTGCCCGACCCCGACGGCGGCGTTGTCGTCGTGGCCGGCACCGGGGCCGTGGCCTTCGGGGCCGTCCCGGTCAAGGTGCCCGAGATCGACCGGGTGGCCGGTGGCCGTGTCGGCGCCGGGGCCACCGGCCCCACGGCCGTGGCCGGGCGGCCCGGTTCGGGGGCCGTCGGCCCGGGCGGGCACGGCCCCGGCGGAGTCGGCGTCGGCGGGGCCGGGCCCGGCGGCGGTGCCTGGACGTGCGACAGCGCCGTGGCCTGCGTCGACGGCTGGGGCCACCTGCTCGGCGACGGCGGCAGCGGCTTCTGGATCGGCCGGAAGGGGCTCGACGCCGCCCTCCGGGCCCACGACGGCCGCAGTGGCGGCTCGCCGGTGTTGGCCCAGCTCGTCGAACGGGCCGTCGGCCCGCTCGACCACCACCCCGAGATGGCCGCCCGGCCCGGCCCCGGGCCGGTGGCGGCCATCGCCTCCTTCTCCGTGCAGGTGGCCGAGGCGGCCGCCGGTGGCGACGAGGTCGCCCGCTTCATCTGGCTGGAGGCCGCCGCCGCCCTGGCCGACTCCGCCGTGGCCTGCGCCCGGCGCCTCAACCCCAACGGCGCGGCGCCGATCGCCGTGTCCTGGGCCGGGGGACTCTTCAACGCACCGGACGGGCTGCTGCTCGAGCCGTTCCTCAGCCGCGTCCGCTCGACGTTCCCGGCCGCCGACCTCATGCCCCCCGCCGCCGACGCCCTGACCGGGGCCGCCCGCCTGGCCGCTCCCGGCACCCGGGGAGCGCTGGCGGGCCTGGTCTACGAGTCGTCGGGCCGCCGGGCGGCGCCGGTGGGCGCCTGATGCGGCGCCGATCGCCGCTGCTCCTGGCGCTGGTCCTCGCCTTGGGCGTGCTGCCGGGGTGCGGCGCGCTGACCCCGTCCGCCGGGGCCCGGTCGGCCAGCGGGCCGCTGCAGGTCTGGATCATGGAGCCGGGCGCCCCCGAGCTGCGGGCGTTTTTCACGTCGGCCACCGCCGACTTCGAGGCCGCCCACCCCGGGATGAAGGTGTCCGTGCAGTTCGTCCCCTGGGCCAGCGCCCACGACCAGTTCGTCACCGCCATCGGCGGCGGGCAGATGCCCGACGTCGCCGAGATGGGCAGCACCTGGACGCCGGAGTTCGCCGACATCGGCGCCCTCGAACCGGTCGACCTGTTCCATCAGATCGGCCCCGAACCGATCGGGTCCGGCGACTACCTCCGGAGCCTCGTCTACCTCCCGAGCCTCGTCGACGCGGCCACCGTCGGCGGGAAGGTCTACGGCGTGCCCTGGTACGCCGGCGCCCGGGCGTTGATCTACCGGGCCGACGTCCTGCAGTCGCTCGGGCTGCCGGTGCCGGCCACCTGGAACGACCTCGTCACCGTCGGACGGGCCATCCGCGACCGCGCCCACATGGGCGCCTTCGGCGTGGCCGGCGACGCCGAGCACTACGTGCTGCCGATGGTGTGGCAGAACGGCGGCGAGATCGCCTACCGGAAGGAGGGCGTCTGGCGGTCGGGGATGAGCTCGGCCGAGGCGGTGGCCGCCGTCCAGTTCTACGCCGACCTGTTCCGCACCGAGCACTTCGCCCCGGCCGGGGCGCTGTCGTGGAACGCCCGCGACGTCCGCCAGGCGTTCGGGGCCGGCGACCTCGCCATGATGATCGGCGGAGCCTGGGACGTGAAGGCCCTGCTCGCCGCCCACCCGGAGCTGGCCGGCAAGGTCGGCACCGCCCTCCTCCCGGCCGGGCCGTCCGGCGACCGGAGCAGCTTCGCCGGTGGCAGCCACCTCGTCGTCTTCTCGGGCACGAAGAAGGAGGCGCTGGCCCGGCGCTACATCGACTTCCTGCTCGATCCGGGCCGGGTGGCGGCCTTCACGTCCCGGATCGGTTTCCTGCCCGCCGTCCACGATTCCGGGGGGCACCCCCGAGCCCCCGGGGGCGACGAAGACCCCGGAGCCGCCGGCACCGGGACCGACCCGGTCTACCGGCCGTTCGCCGAGCAGCTCGACAGCCACTCCCGCACCTATCCGCCGACCCGGGAGTGGGGCGGGTTCGAGGCCGACGGGCTGTTCACCGCCGCCGTCCAGCAGGTGATGGCCGGGAAGCAGACGGCGGCCCAGGCCATGAAGGGCGTGGCCCGGGCCATGGACACGGCGTTCAGTGACTAGCGGCGGCAGTGGGTAGCCGGTTCGACCGCCGGGTCCTGCCCTGGCTGCTGCTCACGCCGGCGCTGCTCGTCGTCTTCGGGCTCGTCGTCTACCCCGTCGGGCGGACGGTGTGGCTGTCGTTCCGCTCCGCCGGCCTGCCCTTCCTGGCCTCGGGCCAGAGCCGCTTCGTCGGGCTCGACAACTACCGCCACCTGCTGACCGACGCCCACCTCCGGGAGGTGTTCCTCACCACCGCCGTCTTCGGCTTCGCCTGCGTGGCGGCCACGATGGCCGTCGGCCTCGCCGTCGCCCTGCTGCTGAACCAGCCGTTCCGGGGCCGGGGCCTGCTCGGCGTACTCGTCCTGCTGCCCTGGGCCGTGCCCCGGGTGGCGGCCGGGGTGGTGTGGCGGTGGATGTTCGACGACCAGTACGGGCTCGTGAACTGGGCCCTGTCGCACCTCGGCCACGACTTCACCGGCTTCTCCTGGTTCAACGACCGGCTGCCGGCGTTCATCGCCGTCGGTGTGGTCGTCGTCTGGCAGTCGTTCCCCTTCATCGCCCTGGCGCTGCTGGCCGGGCTGCAGTCGATCCCCCCGGAGGTGCGGGAGGCGGCCCGGATGGACGGCGCGGGCCCGCTCCAGATGCTGCGCCATGTCACGCTGCCGATGCTGCGGCCGCTGCTGCTCACGCTGATCGTCGTGTCGACCATCTGGGACTTCAAGATCTTCGACCAGGTCTACGTGATGACCGGCGGCGGCCCCTACCGGTCGACCGAGCTGGCCGCCATCACCGTGTGGCGGGAGGCGTTCGGCCGCCTTCACCTCGGATCGGCGGCGGCGCTGGCCGTGGCGCTGTTCGCCGTGCTGCTGGCCATGACGATCGCCTACGGCCGATTGGCCCGAGAAGACATGGCCCTTCGGTGAGACGCCGGCCGGCCGCCACCGTGGCCCTGTACGCCGCCGCGCTGGTGGTGGCGCTTTTCGCCGTTGCGCCGTTCGCCTGGATGGCGCTCACCTCGATCAAGCCGGACGGGGAGATCCTGCGCCGCACGCCGTCGCTGTGGACGGCCCATCCGCAGTTCGGCCGCTACGCCGACGTCATGCACGCCGGCTTCGCCGTCGCCCTGCGGAACTCCCTGATCGTCGCCACCGGGACGACGGTGGCCGGCGTGGCTGTGGCGGCCCTGGCCGGCTACGCCCTGGCCCGCTTCGACCTGCCGCTGCGCCGCTACCTGCTGCTGATGGTCATGGCGGTGCAGATGTTCCCGCTGGTCGTGCTCATCATCCCGCTGTTCGTGGTGATGAAGGCGCTGGGCCTGCTGGACTCGTGGCTGGGCCTCATCCTCGCCTACCTGAGCTTCACGACGCCGCTGGCCGTCTGGCTGCTGCGGAGCTTCTTCGACACGATCCCGAAGGATCTCGAGGAGGCGGCCATGAGCGACGGCGCCACCCGTTTCGGCGCCATGGTGCGGGTGATCTTCCCGCTGGCCGGGCCGGGCCTGGCGGCCACGGCCATCTTCTCGTTCATCGCCGCCTGGAACGAGTTCCTCTTCGCCCTCACCTTCGTGAAGCAGGAGAACCTCCGCACGCTGCCGGTGGCCCTGTCGGCCTTCGTGGGCCAACAGCAGGCCGACTGGGGGCTGATCATGGCGGCCAGCGTCCTCTTCACCGTTCCGGTGGTGCTGTTCTTCCTGGCCGTCCACCGCCGCCTCACCACCGGCATGGTGGCGGGGTCGGTGACCGGTTAGCGGCAGACTCTCGGGCTATGGCCATCGGCGTCTCGTACTTCGGCAACCGGATCCTCCGCCACGCCGCCGCCGACATGGAGGACCTGGCCGCCCGCGGCTTCACCGGCGTCCTCCACACGATGAGCGAGAACGACCTCACCTACTACCGCGACACGATCGGCCGGCTGGTGGAGATCTCCCACGCCGCCGGGCTGTTCGTCCAGGTCGGGCCCTGGGGGGTGGGCCGCACGTTCGGCGGCGAGGCCGAGAGCCTGTTCGTGGCCAACCATCCCCACGTCGGGCAGGTGCTCGACTCCGGCCGGCCGGTGGCGGCCGGCTGCCTCAATTCCGAGGCCTACCGGGAGTTCGTCCGGTCGTGGGCGACGGCGGCGGTCGAGACCGGCGCCGACCGCATCTTCTGGGACGAGCCCCACTGGGCGCATCCGTCCCACTTCGACGAGCCCCGGGAGCGCTGGGGCTGCCGCTGCCCCCGCTGCGTGCGGCGGTGGTGTGACGAGACCGGCGACGACGACATGCCGGCCGAACTCACCGCCGAGGTCCGGGTCTTCCGGGAGCGCTGCCTGGTCGAGTTCCTCGGCGAGCTCACCGCCTACGTGGCCAGCCTCGGCGCCGGGAGCACCGTCTGCCTGCTGCCCCACGTCAGCGGGCCGCTCGGCGTCGGTGACTGGTCGGCGGTGGCCCGCCTCCCCGGCGTCGCCACCCTGGCCACCGACCCGTACTGGAAGGCGTTCGGTGAACCGGTCGGGCCGTTCGTGACCGAGTACTCCGAACGGGTGGCGCAGCAGGCGGCCGCGGCCGGCGTCGAGGCCCAGATCTGGATCCAGGGGTTCCGCCTCGGCCCGGAGGACGGCGACGACATCCGGGCCGCCGTCGCCGCCGCCCGGGCCGCCGGCGTCGACGACCTCTGGACGTGGGGCTACGAGGCCTGCGGCCACATGACGTACCTCGGCACGAGCGAACCCGAGCGCGTGTGGGAGATCCTCTGCGAGGCCCTGACCTCCGCTGAGCTTTCGGATCTCGGCAGGAAAAACCGCGGAATCCGCGGTTTTTGCTGCCCGGAACCAGAGCCCGGTGACCCAGCCGACCTGGGCGGGCTGGTCACCGAGCGGGTGCGGCCGGAGCTGGCCGACCTCGACCTGCGGCCGACGCAGGAGCTGGTCCGGCTGATGGCGGCGGAGGAGGCCGCCGTCGCCGCCGCGGTCCGGCGGGCGGCGCCGGCCATCGCCGCGGCCATCGACGCCGTCGTCGCCCGGCTGACCGAACGGCCCGACGGACGGGTCGTCTACGTCGGGGCCGGTACCGCCGGGCGCATGGGCGTGATCGACGCCGCCGAGTGCGGCCCGACGTTCAACGCCGCCGACAAGGTCCTCGCCCTGATGGCCGGCGGTGCAGGCGCCCTCACGACACCGAAGGAGGGCGCCGAGGACGACGCCCCCGCCGGCGGTGCCGAGCTGCGGGCCCTCGGCGTTGGCCCGTCCGACGCCGTCGTCGGCATCAGCGCCAGCGGACGGACCCCCTACGTCGTCGGCGCCCTCTCCGCCGCCCGGGAGGCGGGGGCGCTCACGATCGGCCTGTCCTGTCACCCGGGCTCGCTCGTCTCGGCCGCCGCCGACCACGCCGTCGAGGTCGTCGTCGGCCCCGAGGTCATCGCCGGGTCCACCCGGCTCAAGGCCGGCGCCGCCCAGAAGCTCGTGCTCAACACCATCTCGACGGTCGTCATGGTCCGGCTCGGCCGGACGTTCGGGAACCTGATGGTCGACGTCCGGGCCGGCAGCGAGAAGCTCGTCGACCGGGCCCGCCGCATCGTGGCCACCGCCGCCGCCTGCTCCCCGGCCGAGGCGGCCGGCGCCCTCGAATCCGCCGGCGGCGAGGTGAAGACGGCCATCGTCGCCCTCCTGACCGGCCTCGACCCGGCCGAGTCCCGCCGCCGCCTCGCCGCCGCCAACGGCGTCGTCCGCCAGGCCCTGTCGACCCCGTGATCATCATCGGGCTCATGTCGGGGACGTCGATGGACGGCATCGACGCCGCCACCGCCGAGCTCGAGCTCGACGGCGACGTCCTCCGCCTCACCCCGCTCGCCCATCAGACCACGCCGTACCCGGACGGGCTGGCTGCCGCGTTGCGGGCGGCGCTGCCGCCCAACGCCACGACCATTGAGGCCATCGGCCGCCTCGACACCGCCGTCGGGCGCGAGTTCGCCGCCGCCGCCGGGCGGGCCGCCGACCGGCACCCGGGCGCGGCGCTCGTCGTGGCCCACGGCCAGACGGTCTTCCACTGGGTCGAGCCGGACGGGCGGGTGGCGGGGACGCTCCAGATCGGCCGGCCGGCGTGGATCGCCGAGCGGACCGGTCTCCCGGTGGTCTCGGACCTCCGCAGCGCCGACGTCGCCGCCGGCGGGCAGGGCGCGCCCCTTGTCGCCCTGTTCGACGTCCTGCTCCTGACCGGCGACAGCGACACTCCCCGGGCGGCCCTGAACCTCGGCGGGATCGCCAACGTCACGATCGTCGGCCCGGATCGCGCCCCGGTCGCCTACGACGTCGGGCCGGCCACCGCCCTCATCGACGCCGCGGTCGTGGCCGTCACCGGTGGCGCCGAGACGTGCGATCACGGCGGGGCCCGGGCGGCCCGGGGGAAGGTCGACGAGGCCTTGCTGGTCCTGCTCCTCGACGACTTCTTCCTCGCCCAGCCACCGCCGAAGACCACCGGCAAGGAGCGCTACCACCACGGCTTCACCGAGGCCGCCCTGGACGAGCTCGGGCGGGATCTCGCCGCCGACGACCTTGTGGCCACCCTCACCGCCCACGCCGCCGAGGTCGCCGCCGCCGAGTGCCGCCGCCACGGCGTGACCGAGGTCGTCGCCTCCGGCGGCGGCACCGACAACCCCGTCCTCATGGCCACCCTCGCCGAGCGGCTCGGGGCTGCCCGGCTCCGGACGATCGACGAGCTCGGCGTCCCGTCGGCGGCCAAGGAGGCCTACGCCTTCGCCGTCCTCGGCTTCCTGACGTGGCACGGCCTCCCCGGCAACGTCCCCGCCTGCACGGGCGCCCGCCACCCCGCCGTGCTCGGCAGCATCACCCCGGGGCGGGCGCCGCTCGCCCTCCCTGCCGCACCCCTGGGTCCCACCCGGCTCGAGATCGGCGCCCCGGCTCTGTGAGGGGGCTCCCCCTGGGGAACCCCCTGGCCCCGCTCAGCGCGGTCCGCTGACCGCCCGATATGTACCGGGCGGGCCGAGGGCCCGCCAGCCCCGGCCCGCCCGGAATCTGGAGCCCTCCCGGGCGTCAACCGCCCCTCGGCCCCATCGACGGGTGCCAGCCCATGGCCGGATGCCATCCCCCGTTGTCGGGTGGCCGGGTCGGCCGGGGCCGGGTGGGGACGGGCACGGCCACCGGCCGGCGGGTTCCCCGGGCCCCGGGAAGGCTCCGGCCCGGAGACAGCGGGCTCCTCCCGGCGGCGCTCATGCCGTTCGGAACTGCGGACGGAGGGCCAGCACCCGGTCGGCGTAGCTGTCGGCGGCGGAGTAGGAGCCCTGCGCCTTGAGCGATGTCAATCCCTGGTTATAGGCGATGAGCGCCTGCCGCACGTTGCCCTGGTTCTGGTCGAGCAGATGGCGGAGGAATTTCGTCCCCATCCGGATGTTGCTGGTGGCGTTCTTCGGGTCGAGGTCACTGCGCAACCCGAGCAGCTTCTTCGACACGAAATCGACGGTGTCGGGCATCAGCTGCATGACGCCGATGGCGCCGACATCGGAGACGACGCTCGGGCGCCAGCTCGACTCCACCCAGGCCATCGCCATGACGAGATCGGCCGGCAGCCCGTTCTCCTGGGCGTAGCGGATGAGGATCGGCCGCAGGTACTCGCGATCGGCCGGGACGAGGTCGTCGGCCGGGGCCGCGGCCTGGTTCGGCACCGCCCGGGCCGTCTCGCCCGGCGCCGGTTTGGCCGTCGGCCCGGGGGGCGGGGTCGCCGGCGCGGTCCCGGCGGGCTGGGGGATCCCGCTGACGGGAAC
>JAICYE010000324.1 GCA_025934385.1 Acidimicrobiia bacterium
ACCCAGGCCGTCGCCCCCCGCTACCGGGCGCCGCTCCTGACGCTGTCCGCCGGCCTCGCCCTCTGGGAGGGCCGGACGGCCGACGCCCGCGAGGCGGTCGCCCGGGCCCTCGATCTGATCGCCGGCAGCGACGACGTCTGGCTGGTGGCTCCGGTGCTGTGGCACGGCCTCCGGGCAGAGGGCGACCGGGCCGAGCGGGCCCGGGCACTGGGCGACCGGGCCGGAGCGCAGGCGGCCGCCCGAGCCGCCGCCGCGCTCGTCGCCCGGGCGACGGCGCTGCACGGCAACGCCACGCTCGCCGTCCGACCGGTGGTGGCGGCCTACGACAGTCTGTGCCGGGGCGAAGAATCGAGGGCCGCCGGCGATCCCGATCCCGAGGTCTGGGCGGCCGCCTACCGGCGGTGGACCTCCCTCGACCAGCCCTACCCGGCCGCCTACGCCCGCTTCCGGGAGGCCGAGGCGGTGCTGGCCGGCCGGGCCCGCTCCGCCCGGGCGGCGAATGCCCTGCGGGCCGCCCACGAGACGGCCCGGCAGCTCGGCGCCGGGCCCTTCCGGCGGGAGATCGAGGCGCTGGCCCATCGGGCCCGGCTGGACCTCTCCCCGCCCGCCATCGAGCCGGCCCGGGAACCCCACGACCCCGGCCGGAGCTCCGCCGGCAGCCCCCTCGACGCCCTCACGCCCCGGGAACTCGACGTCCTGTCGCTGCTGGCCGAGGGCCGGACGAACAAGGAACTCGCCGCCGAGCTCTTCATCAGCGAGAAGACGGCCGGCGTCCACGTGAGCCACATCCTGGCCAAGCTCGGCGTCCACAGCCGGGTGCAGGCGGTGGCCGTGGCCCACCGGGTCGGAGCGACGGGCGGCGGCCGCCGTTGAAAGGGCCCGGTTATCCCGAGTCCCGGGCCCAGGCCTCCTGGAACTCCTCGGCCTCCAGCCCGGGCTGCAGCTGGCGACGGCGGATGGCCCGCACGCAGGCGTTCCACCGCAGGATGGCCGAGTCGTCACCTGCCGGCCGGATGGCGGCGGCGGAGGCGAACTTGTCCATCGCCTCGCAGTAGCGCAGGAAGACGAGCACCGGCGGTGTGTCGAGATCGATGTGGGCCCGGGCCTCCCGCTCGAGGACCACGGCCTCGTAGTAGCGGCGGTGGTAGTCGTCGGTCAGCTCACCGACGATCTTCATCGCCAGGTCGACCCGGGGACGGCGCTCCCGGCCGAACTGGTCCGAGACGGCCAGGATCAGGTCGACACGGGCGTCCTGGTTGTCGGGATCGACCTGGAGGATGTCGAGGCACACACTCTCGGCCTCGTCGGGCTCCCCCAGCAACCGGTAGCGCTCCGCCTTCTTCAGCGCGTCGGGAATCGAGTCCTTGGTCAGGAGCCGGAAAGCGAAAGAGGAGGGCATGGCGGGCAATCTACGACGGGCTTTCCCGTCCCGCAGAACGCGACCGGAGCCCAAAAGGCGCAGCCCCACGCGACCCGGCCATGATGGGACAAAACCCCAACGACCTTCAGGAGGTCCGGTGGCACTCTCCGTCGGCGACACCATTCCCAACGTCAAGCTCATGACCATGACCGGCGAGGGGCTCAAGCCCGTCCAGAGCGGAGAGGTCCTCGGCCAGGGCCGGGTCGTGCTCTTCGCCGTCCCCGGCGCGTTCACGCCGACCTGCAGCGACCACCACCTGCCGGGGTTCGTGCTTCAGGCCGACGAGCTCCTGGCCAAGGGCGTCGACCGCATCGCCTGCGTGGCCGTCAACGACGCCTTCGTCATGAACGCCTGGGGCAGCGCCCAGGGCACCGGCGACAAGGTCCTCATGCTGTCGGACGGGAACGGCGAGTTCACCGCTGCCGCCGGCCTCGAGCTCGACGGATCCGGGTTCGGGCTCGGCACCCGGTCGCAGCGCTACGCCGCCATCCTCCAGGACGGCGTCGTGCAGAAGATCTTCGTCGAACCCGACACCGGCGTGAGCGTGAGCGGCGCCGACCAGGTGCTGAAAGCGCTATAGAGGAACTCAAGGCCCGGAGGCAGGAGCCCGCCCCGTTTCCGGCGAAACCAAGGGGCGAGCTGTCCGGATTCACACGGTTCGCACGGAAGGGCCGGAGATGTCGGCGATGCAAGGAAATGAACAACTTTGCGATGCCAGCAGGGCCGCCGTGCGCTCCCTCGGCCGGGCAGTACCGAGTCCGATCCTCGACGGGGCGGTGACCGCCCGCTGAGGATCTGCAAGGCCCGGCTCCCCAGCCGACGCCGGTCGGCCCCTCGCGGGCCGGCCGGCACCCATCTCACCCGCTGGTAGACGCCACCGGCTCGGCCGCCCCGACGGAGGGGCGGCCGAACCGCGTGAGGGCCCGCCCGCCGCGGGGTAGACACCGGGCATGGCCGATGTGACCTTCTTCTTCGACCCCTCCTGCCCCTGGACGTGGCGGGCCTCCCGCTGGCTGACGCTCGTCGCCGAGACCCGGGGTCTCGGCATCGAGTGGCGGCCGCTCAGCCGCTGGCTGCTCCACGACCGCGAGGTGATCGAGCCCGTCAAGCGGGCGCGGTTGGAGACGTCGCACCGCCTGCTGCGCGTCATCGCCCGGCTCAATCAGGACGCCCACCAGGACGACGTCGCCCGCCTCTACACCGAGACCGGAACGGTGGTCCACGAGAACAACCAGCCGTTCGACGATGCGACGGTCGCCCACGTCCTGCGGGAGACCGGGCTGGACGACTGGGGCTCCACCCTCGACGACCTGGCGCTCGACAGCGCCGTCGAAGCGGCGACCGCCGCCGCCATGACCGCCGCCGGCCCCGGCGTCGGCTCCCCCGTCCTCCTGCCGGCCGGCGCCGAGCGCGGCCTCCACGGCCCGATCCTCGGGGCCGTGCCCGACAAGGCCGAGAGCCTGGCCCTGTGGGACGCCGTCGAGACCGTGGCCCCGATGCAGGCCTTCTTCGAGATCAAGCGGGGCCGTACGTAAGCGCGGGCCGTCCGTAAGGTATCTCGCACACTGGCAACTCGGGAACCTTTCGCCCCTTTCGTCCCACTATCTTCCCGTCGGCGCTCGGCGGGAGCGCCCGTACGAAGGGGTGTCGCTATGCGTACTCGTCTCGTCGCCGCCGTCTGCGCGGCGGTGTTCGCCGTCCTCCTGGCTCCCGGCCCGGTGGTCCACCTCGACCACGCCTGCGCCAACGCCGGGAGTGCCGTCCAGCACCACTGCGGAGGCGGCGGCAAGGGCTGACGACAGCGGGACCCCGAGCGGAAAACGCACAGAATCTGTGCACAATCCGCTCGGGGTCCGGACGACAGTGCCATTTGACCTTAGTGCCAAACGGCATCGCTGTCGAGAAATTCCCACGCGGGCGGGTACGATGGATCCGAGATGCCAGGCCTACGTGAGCGGCACATGGATCGCACCCGAGCGGCGATCGTCGATGCCGCCTTGGCGCTGTTCTCGGAACAGGGGTTCACCGAGACGACGGTCGATGCCATCGCCGAGCGGGCCGACGTCGGCCGGCGCACGTTCTTCCGCTACTTCCCGGCCAAGGAGTCGGTGCTCTTCCACGACATCGACGACCAGATCCAGGCGACGATCGACGCGCTGGCCGCCCGTCCGCCGGACGAGCCGCCGTTCGTGTCGCTGGTGACCGTGTTGCGAGGGTCAGCCGGCCGCTTCGGGGCCGACATCGACAAGCGCCGGCTGCTGGCCAAGGTGGCCCACGAGTGCGACAACCTCCTCGTCCACCACCGGGCGGTGATCATGCGCCGGTTGGAGGAGGAGGTCACGGCCGAGGTCGCCCGCCGG
>JAICYE010000244.1 GCA_025934385.1 Acidimicrobiia bacterium
GGCGAGACGCACGCCGCGGCCCTGCTCGAAGCCGCCGCCACCGGCGCCGGGATCGTCGTGACCGAGGAGGTCGCCCCGGCGCCCGGGGGCCGGGTGACGAGTGGCTCGCCCGGCCTGTGGAACGACGACCAGACCGAGGCGTGGGCCAAGGTCGTGGCCGCCGTCCACGAGACCGGCGCCCGGCTGGCGCTGCGGTTGACGCACGCCGGCCGGCGGGGGGCCACGATGCCCCGGAGCCGGGGGCTCGACCGCCCGCTGCGCTCGGGCGGCTGGCGGCTGGCGGCGCCGGCGGCGTTGCCCTACACGACACGGTCGCGCCGGCCGGAGCCGATGGACGCCGCGGCCCGGGCCGCCGTCCGGGCGGGCTACGCCGAAGCGGCCGGGCGGGCGGCCGAAGCCGGCGTCGACGTCCTGCTGCTGGACATGGCCGACGGGTATCTCCTGGCCTCGTTCCTGTCGCCGCTGGCCAATCCCGACGGCGGGGAGGGGCGCTCCGCCTATCCCCTCGAGGTCCTGGCCGCCGTGCGGACCGTCTGGCCCGGCGACCGGCCGCTGGCGGTGCGGCTGGTGGCCGACGACCGGTTCCCCGGCGGGCTGACCGCCGCCGACGGCGTGGTCCTGGCCCGGAGGCTGGCCGACGCCGGCGCCGACCTGATCGACGTCGCCGCCGGCCACACCGTGCCCGAGGCGGGCGCCGACTACCGGCGCCTGTTCAACGTCGGCCTGGCCGACCGCATCCGCAACGAGGCCGGCCTGGCGGTGGTCGTCGGCGGCCACATCACCCGCCTCGACGAGGTGAACACGATCCTGGCCGCCGGGCGGGCCGACCTCTGCCGGCTCGACCCGTTCCGCTATCAAGGAGCCCTGCCGTGACCTACCGCGCCTCCGCCGCCTTCACCCAACAGTGGAAGCACTTCCGCTTCGACGTCACCGACGGCGTGGCCACCGTGACGTTCGACCGGCCCGACCGGCTCAACGCCCTGACGCTCGACGTCTACGCCGACCTGCGCGACCTCTTCACCGAGCTCGAGCACCGCGACGACGTGGCCGTGGTCGTGGTCCGGGGTGAGGGCCGGGGGTTCTGCTCCGGCGGCGACGTCGAGGACATCATCGGCCGCCTGCTGGAGGGGGGCGACCAGCGCGATGTGCTGGAGTTCACCCGGATGACCGGCGCCGTCGTCCAGGCCATGCGGGAGCTGCCGCGGCCGATCGTGGCGGCGTTGAACGGCGTCGCCGCCGGGGCGGGGGCGGTGATCGCCCTGGCCTCCGACTTCCGCATCCTGGCCCGGTCGGCGTCGTTCCGGTTCCTGTTCAGCTCGGTCGGCCTGGCCGGCGCCGACATGGGGTGCGCCTGGCTGCTGCCCCGCATCGTCGGGGCCGGCCGGGCCACGGAGATCCTCATGCTCGGCGACAGGGTCACCGCCGACGCCGCGCTGGCCTACGGCCTCGCCAACCGGGTGGTCGACGACGAGGCGCTGGCCGACGAGGCCGCCGCGCTGGCCCGCCGGCTGGCCGACGGCCCGACGTTCGCCTATGCCGCCACCAAGCTCCTGCTCACCCGGGAGGCCGACATGAGCCTCCAGTCGGCCATCGAGCTCGAGGCCTGGACGCAGGCCTACCTCATGCGCTCCGCCGACCACGCCGAGTTCTTCAAAGCCCAGGCCGAGAAACGGCCTCCGGCCTGGACGGGTCGCTGACGATGCCCCTCCATCGTTTCCTCAATCCGGACGGGATGGCGCCGCCGGTCGGGTTCTCGCACGTGGCGGTGGCCGCTCCCGGGCGGCTCGTGTTCCTCGCCGGGCAGACGGCCCATCAGGCCGACGGGTCGCTGGCCGGATCGACGCTGGCCGAGCAGTTCGCCGCCGCCGCGGCCAACGTGGCGGCGGCCCTGGGCGCAGCCGGCGCCACCCCCGCCGACGTGGTGTCGCTGCAGATCTTCACCACCGACGTCGACGGCTACCGGGCCGAATCGAAATCGATCGGCGCCGCCTACCGGGCCGTGTTCGGGCCGCACTACCCGCCGATGGCCCTCTTCGGCGTCAGCCGGCTGTTCGACGCCGACGCGCTGGTCGAGCTCGTCGCCACCGCCGTCATCCCCGACGACGGCGGCTGACCGCTCACGTCGGTCGACACAAAGCCGATCGTCCCCTGGCCGAGCAGGCCGAAGTGGCTCGCCTCCTTGGTGAGGCAGTCCTCGCCCGGGTGGGCCGGGTCGGGGTAGGCCGCGTAGCCGAGCGTCACCGGGAGGCGGCCGAGGTCGCCGTACATCCGGCCGATCGCCGTCCCGTCCCAGGAGTAGGAGCCGGTGAGATCGACCATCCCGCCGCCGACCTTGGGAAGGTGCACCTCCCAGATTCCCCTTCCGCCGGCCAGCGCGCAGGTGTTCCCGCCGGGCGCGCTCAGAGGGTCGTAGAGGTACCGGGTCGTGAACGGGCCGGGTTGGCCGGTGAGCTGGGCTCCTTTGACGACGCCGTTGCACGACATCGTCCCCACCGCCGCCGCTGTCCCCCGGCTGGGGGTGAACCGCCAGCCCGGGGTGGCGGTGTCATGCAGCTCGAAGGAGCAGGCCACCGGAGCCTCTCCGGGGAACCCGATGCCCCAGGCGCGGCCGGCCGGAAGGAGGGCCACGACGCACAGCGCGGCCAGGGCTCCCGTCCACATCGCACCCCGGCTCCGCAATCCGCCCTCCCCAGGCGCTGGTCGCCTCCGCGGCTCAGTGGGACAGAGCGTAGAGGGTCCGGTCGGCGATCGGCGACGCGCCCCCGCGCCGTCCGTGGCCGGGCGGCTCAGGGCCAGCCGGGGATCGTCGCCAGCCGGCGGAGGAGCTCGTCGACATCGGCGGCGTCGTGGTAGAGGCCGAAGCCGATCCGGAGGCGGTCGTGACGGCGGTCGACGAGGACGCCGGCGGCGTGGAGGGCGGCGTCCACGGCGGCGGCCTGGCCGGCATCGGCGAGGCGGAACGTCAGGAAGTGGCCGCGCTCGCCGACCTCGGGACCGGGGACGAGCTCGGGATGTGGTCCGGCGGCCAGGAAGCGGGCCTGGAGCCCGGCGACATGGGCGTGGATGTCGGCCACGGTCACGCCGAGGCCGTCGAGCCAGCGCTGCACGGCGTTGAGCCGGTAGACCCCGGTCGGGTCGAAGGTGGCGCCGAGGAGCCGGCCGCCCCCGGGGGCGTAGGCGACCTTGCCGCCCGCTCCGCTCTCCAGCTCGGCGAAACCGGCGAACCACCCGGTGTCGCGGGGCCGCTCCGCGTAGCCCGGCGGGCAGTGGGCGAAGCAGGCGCCCTCGCCGGCCATGGCGTACTTGTAGCCGCCGGCCAGGTAGAACGCCCGACCCTCGACGGCGGCGAGGTCGGTCGGGACGGCCATGAAGCCGTGGTAGCCGTCGATCACCACCAGCGCCTCGGCGTCGGGGACGGCGGCCACGAGGGCGGCGAGGTCGGGGACCACGTAGGCGGAGTTGAAGAAGACCTGCGACAGGTAGACGAGGTCGTGGCCGCCCCGGCCGGCGGCGACGGCGAAGCGTTCGGGGAACGAGGCGAACGGCTCGGCCCGGACCCGCTCCACCGCCGCCAGGCCGTCCTCCTCGAGCCGGGCGGCCTGGCGGGCGAAGCTGTGGAACTCGGCGTCGGTGGTGAGGATCCGCACCGGCGGGGCCACGGTCGACAGCAGCCGCATCACCAGCGCATGGGTGCTTCCGGCGAAGGCGATCGCCTCCGGGACGGACAGGCCGAGCCGGCGGCAGATGTGGCCGGCGGCCTCGGGCAGCACCGCCCCGAAGACCTCGTCCCACTTGTCGTCGATCAGGCGGGCGGCGTCGAGCCAGGCCTGCTGCTGGGCGTCGAAGGTGACGTCGGGCCACGGGTGGTGGCTGTGGGCGGCGACGTGGAGCCGGCCGGGCACGGCCCCGAGGAACCGGCTGAAGTGGCCGGCGTACGATGGCATCGCCGAGGACGTCCACCGCCGGCCGGGAATCACGACTGCCCGTACCGGAAGCCCATCTGCTCGGCGACCTCCGCCGGCAGGGGCGGCCGGGCCGAACGGGGAATCAGGTACGTCGGCAGGTCGAAGAGGTCGTTGAAGACCCGGTGGTGGCGGGCGGCGGCGGCCAGGTACTCGTGGCCGGCCGTGCCCCCGGTGCCGATGCGGCCGCCGATCATCCGGTGGGCCAGCAGGACGTGGCGCTGGCGCCAGGCGGTGAACGCCTCGTCGATGTCGACCAGCACCGTGAGGAACCGGAACGGCAGCTGGAAGATCGGCTCGTCGCGGTAGAGGTTGATGAGCAGGGCGGCCAGGAAGGCCCGGTGGCTGAGCCGGCGCTTCCCGGCCCGGACGAGCTCGGCCCACTTGTTGGCGTCGAACACCGCGTCGAAGGCGGCCATGGTGCTCTGGAACTCGGCCAGGGCGGCGGCCCGGCCTTCGGCGTCGAGCTGCGGGTGCGACTCGACGACCGCCCGGTCGCGGGCCATCATCTCCCCCACCGCCTCCCGGTAGGCCCGCCAGAAGTCGAAGCCACCGAAGGACAGGAACGGCGTGCGGCGCAGCCAGTGCTCGAGGTGGTCGTGGAGCGACGGCTCCCGCTCCGACGCCTCGATGGCGGCGGCGTGCTCGGCCGACAGCACGCTGGTGTAGGGCATGCCCTTGATGCGGAGCCGGTGCCCGCTGTCGAGGCCGAGCTTGTTCTCGATCAGGCGGAACTGCACGCTCTGGAACCCCGAGGCGGGGATGAGGACGTCGCGGAACTCCAGGAAGTCGAGCGGGGTCATCGTCTCCAGCACC
>JAICYE010000008.1 GCA_025934385.1 Acidimicrobiia bacterium
CGGCCACGATCCCGGACAGCGCCTCGAGGATCGGCGCTTCGGCGTTGGCCTTCACGGCGTAGAACAGCTCGCAGCCCTCGGGCAGCGCCGCCACCGCCGCCGCGGCGTGGGCGCGCAGCCCGTCGAGGTCGTAGACGTAGGCGCACACCGGCCCATCGCTCCCCGCCCGCAGGCGAGCGACGACCGTTTCGGCGGACACCCCCGAAACCCCGGGGTCAATCTGCATCGACGAGCGCCAGCGGGTTGCGCACCGCCTGCATCCGCAGCTTTGTGTCGGGCAGCAGGCGGCGCGTCGTCAACTGCTCGACACGCACCCTCGGGGCGAGGACGTCGAAGCGGGCGGCCCCTTCCGCCACGCCGGGGAAGCGCCGCCGGTGCCGCTCGATCACGCCCCGGGCCAGTGCCCAGAAGCGTTCCTCGGGCAGGCCGAACCAGTCCTCCAGGAACATGGCCAGCTCGGCCAGGTTCACGAAGAACAGGCAGTCGACAGCGAAGTCCCGCACGTCGTCGTCGCTCTGGGTCTCCAGGTACGAGTTGCGGTTGACGGCCAGGTGGTCGGCCGGCGTCGGCCGCAGCGCCGGCCGACCGGCGGGGTCGGCCAGCCCGGCCACCGAGAAGCGGACGCCGTCGTGGAAATCCCGCAGCGCCAGCCTGGCCGGCCGCCCGTCCTCGTGGATCAGGATCAGGTTCTGGGCGTGGGCCTCGAGGGCGATGCCGTGGCCCACGAGGAAGTGCAGCACCGGCGATACGGTCACCTCCAGCAGCCGCCGGACCCACGGCTCGACGCCCTGCTCCTTCACCCAGCGGGCCACGAACGGCTCGCCGGTGGCGTCGACATGGCAGAGGGCGGTGAACGGCGCCGCCCGCTCCCCCGCCGCCAGGTGGGGATGGAGGCTGTCGCGCCAGATGGCCGACAGCTCCGGGGAGTGGGCGATGCCGAGCCGCTCGCCGAGCACCACCGGCCGCAGCTCCCGGCCCAGATAGGGGTCGCCGGCCACGATCCGCTCCAGCCAGTCGGAAATGAGCGGGGCGTTGGCCACGGCGTGGGGGGCCAGCGTCCGGGCCGTCGAGGTGGTGACGATCGACAGCGCCAGCTTCAGCGTCGGCCGCTCCGGACGGGAGGCGTTGGCCAGCGACCGGATCGACTGCTGGGCCCGGTAGTCGTCGTCGCCCGTGCCGAGCTCGACGAGCGAACCCTCGGCCCGCAGCGCCGCCCATGTCGTCGGGCCGTGCCGGCGCCACTGCCAGGGATGGACGGGCAGGACCACCCGCCCGTCCGCCGTCTCGGGCCGCACGCCGGCCGCGCCGTCGGCGTCGACGCCGCTGCACTCCACCAGCGAAGGCCGCACGGCGACCCACACCGGCCGCAGCCGCCGGCCGAACTCCGGCCCGAACTCGGCGTTGTCGGTGGCGTCGAACCCGAGCCGGGACTTGTAGGACGGGTGGTATCGGTGGCCGTCGACGACCAGGGACTCGAGCTCGTCGTACGAGGCGTCGGCGGCGCAACGGCGCAACGCCCGCCACTGGAGGCGGGCCTGGGTGTCGTTGGCCACCGTCCGCTCGAGCTCGGTGGCGAAGGCCCGCCCGCGGTCCGGCTCGGCCCGCACCAACCCGCCGGCGGCGAGCGACTCCAGCAACGCCGCCGGGGACGTCGCCTCGACCGCCGCCGCTCCGGCCACGAGCTGCACGACCGGCTCCGGGCCGAGCCGCACCCGGTCGAAGCTGAACCGCCGGCCGAGACGCCAGCGGTAGCCGGGCACCTCGGCCGGGATGGCCGCTTCGTAGACGAGCGACTCGACGAGCTGGCGCAGGACGCGCCGCTGCACCTCGAGCCGCTCGCCCGAGGTCACGACCCGGCGCCGGACCGCAGCGGGTTCGGGAGACCGACCCAGCTCGGCCGCTCGCCATGCCCCTCCAACACACTCACGAGGTTGGCCTTGGCCGGCAGCGTCGCTCCGTCGAGCAGCTGGCGCAGCGGGGCGGCGGCGGGATCGGCGCCGTGGCGGACGGCCTCGTCGGCGAGAGTGCCGGCCACCACGCTCCACAGCTGTCCTTCGGCCGGGCCCACGTGCTCGGCCAGCGTGGCGACGAGCTGGCCGACGTGGTTGACGAGGACGTGGTAGCCGAAGCGCCGCCACACCTCGGCCTCCCCGTAGATGGCGGGGCTCCCGGCGGCGATCAGGGCGCCGAAACGGTCGCCGGCCCCCGAGTGGTCGGCATTGAGCGCGGCCCCTTCGAGATCCCGCACCACGAAGCGGGCCGGCCAGCCGTCGTCGAGGGCCACCAGCGAGTTCTGCGTGTGGGCCTCGAGGGCGACGCCGTGGCGGACGAGCAGCCGGCACAGCGGCCGCACCGACAGCTGCAGGTACCGCTCGAGCCAGGCCCGCCCGTCGCCGTCACCGCGGCCACAGCGCTGCACGGCCCGCACGACCGGCGGCACGCCGTCGACCGGGTCGGGTTCGAGGAGGGCCGCCACCACCATCGGCGAGGCCGCCCCGGCCATTGGCGGGCCTTCCCGGTACACGACGCCGGTGGCGGCGGCGATCGCCGCCGGGCCCGGAGCGGCGCCGGCATCGCCGGGCAGCCGCAGGTGCCGGTAGCCGAGCTCGAGGAGGACACCGAAGCCGCCCGTCGGCCCGTCAACCGCGGCGTCGAGGTCGCCCAGCCCGGCGAGGACGCCGGCGGCGTCGAGGCTGCGCCGCAGCTGCTCGACCGAGTTCTCCCGCACGAAGTTGGTGATCCGCACGGACAGCGACAGCTTCAGCTGCCGGCCCGAGGCCGGGTCCCAGACCGTCCGGATCGAGGCGGTGGGATGCACCGGCGGGCCGAGCGGCCCGAGGTCGACGACACGGCCGGCGGCGACGAGCTCGGCCAGCGGCGCCGCCGCGCCGACCAGCAGGTGCTCCGCCTGCCAGGGATGGCAGGGCAGCAGCGGCCAGGTCGCCCGCGCCGTCCCGAGGCGGGCGGCGGCGGCGTCGCCCAGGGCGGGCGGTGGGTCGAGCGACCGCACCGTCCCGAGCCGCTCCTCGACCAGCAACTCGGGATCGACCGCCAGCCAGTGCAGCGGGAACGAGGCGCCGAGCTCGGGGGCGTAGCGCTCGGCATCGGCCACGGTGAAGCCGGGCGACGCCTTGGCGGCCGGGTGGAGCGGATGGCCGAGGCGCAGGCTCTGCTCGGCGGCCAGGAACGGCCTGGGGGCGTGCCAGGGATCGATCGTCCCGGTGACCGGAAGCCCTTCCAGGAACAGGCGCGTCTTGGCCGTGCCGTCGGCGACGAGATCAGCGAAGGCGGCGTCGGCGGCGGCGCCGTCCACACCGCCGTCCAGTTCGGCGCTCACCAGCCGGGCCAGATCGGCGGACGTCAACGCTTCGCCCGTCCGCAGCGTGAACCCCGGCCGGAAGCGGTGATGGCCGATCGGCGACTGGTAGGCCAGCGAACCCACCACGGCCCGGCGGGTGCGGGCGAAGGGGATCGTGACCGTCGAGCCGACCACCACCGGTTCGACGCCCGACTCCCGCAGGAAGCAGTTGACGAGCCGTTCGGCGACGGCGTGCTCGGCCACCTCGGCGGCCCGGTCGTCGCCGGCCAGGAAGGGGTTCCCGGCCCGGCCGGTGCCGCTCGGCATGCTGCCGCCGCCGGTGCCGACCCGGGCCAGCAGCGGGCCGAGGACGAGCTTCGTCGGCCAGCCGGCGGCGCGGAACAACTGCCGCTCGGTGACCTCGGCCGCCGCCGGCGGGAGATCGACCCCGGCCCGGGCGGCCCGCACGACGTCGGCCAGCCGCCGCCAGACCCGGTCCTCCGCGACGCCATAGGCGGTCACCAGCGCCCGCCCGATCGCCTGGAGCGACACCTCGAGGGCCAGCGTCTGGAACCACCCGAGCAGCCCTTCGGGACTGGCCGCCCACAGGCTGTTGGGCGTGCCGGGCTTGACGTCGTAGCCGGGGTCGGGCAGGCCGGCGGCGGCCAGCCAGGGCCGGTGGAGGCGGACGGTGTCGTGGTCCCGCAGCACCATTCCCTCCACCCGGCCCCTCCGGCAGTGGAGCACGGCGTTCTGGCCGTGGAACTCGGGCAGGAAGCCGAGACCGAAGCAGGCCAGGGCGACCTCGCTGACGACGCGGGCGACGTCGTCGAACACCGCCAGGGCGGCGTCGGGCGAGGCGGGGTCGTCGCCCCGGTCGGCGACGAGCCGGGCCAGGCCGGGGGCGGTGTCGTCCGGGAGAACCACCCCGAGGGCGCCGAGCGGCACGAGGCTCTGACCGTCCCCCGACCCGACACCGTCGGGCCAGACCCGCAGCAGGCAGCCGAGGTGGCCGGGCTTGTCGTCGTAGCGGGCCGCTGCCGGAGCGGTGAAGGCCCACCACGCCCGCTCGTCGCAGACGTGCAGGCGGCCGGCCAGCGCGGGGTGGCGGGCGGCCGCCGTCTCCAGCAGCGTCTGGGCCCGGGCGGCGTTGGCCAGGTAGCGCGGCGGCAGCAGCCGGAGCGCTCCGAGCGTCGAGATCCCGAGGGGCAGTTTGACGTGGACTCCGGCGGTTTCACCTGGCCCCCCGGTCACCGGCACCAGCGTCCGCGTCGACGCCGTCGGCCGGAACGCCCCGAGCCCGCTGGCCACCGGCACGCAGACACCGCTGCGCCATTCGGGGGCGTACAACCCGGCCAGGACGTGGGCGTGCTGCCAGGGATGGACGGGCAGGACGACGTGATCGGGCCCGTCGACGCCGGCGCCGGCCAGGGCCGCGGCCAGCACCGCCCGGTCGGAGGCTGTGAGCAGGGCGTCGGCCGGCGACGGCTCCCGGTCGAGGGACGGGGCGAAGCCCGGCAGGCCACGCGCCGCGTCGGCCGCCGCCCCCCGCCCGGTCGGGGCCAGGGCCAGCACCTCGGCCAGCCGGTCGGCGGTGCCGCAGTCCAGATGGTCGCGCCGGACGGCGATCCAGTCGAGACCGAAGGTCCGCTCCCCGGCCGGCGAATAGCGCCGGTGCCGGGGTTGGTCCCAGCCGATCCGGGCCCGGCCGGTGGGGTGGAAGGGCCGGTCGCCCAGCGCCGTCAGCGCCTCCCAGTCGAGCAGCACCGGCCGGGCGGCGGAGCGGACGCGGCCCCAGGCCGCCTCGGCCCGGAGCAGCGAGGCGCCGTGGACCACCGCCAGGTCCAGCCCGGCCAGGACCTCGTCGAGGTTCGGTGGGCGGCCGGCTCCCATGGCATCAGGGGCCAGCCGGTCGGCCAGCAGCGCCAGCAGTTCCCGGGGGCTCATGGGCACCGGCCCGCCGTCGCCGTCGTCGCTGCCGCCGCCGAGCAGGAGAACCGGCGGACGGCTGAGCCGGTAGGGCTGCAGCGCCGCCGCCGGCCGGGCCCGGAAGACGACGGCGTCGGGCCCGAGCGCCACCTGGACGTGGCGTTCGTCGCCGCACAACGGCAGGTACAGGGCCCCGGCCACCGAGCCGATGCGGCCCCGGGACCGGAAGCCGAAGAGGTCTTCGGCGATCAGCCCGTCCACCAATGACCGCAGAACGTCGGCCTCGGTCTCGCGCCGACGGTCGTCCGGCCCCAGGAATACCTGCCTCAACGGGGAAGCCATGTCCCGATCTTGGCCGCTCTCGCCCGGTCATAGACGGCTTTTGCGCAGGCGACGTCGATCACCGCCATCCCCATGGGGTTCAGAAGGATGACCTCGTCGTCGTTCTCCCGCCCCGGGCGGCGGCCGATGACGACCTCGCCGAGCTCGGCGTGGAGCCGCTCCCGGGAGAAGGATCCCTCGGTTGTGAGCTGGTGGATGACCTTGCCCTCCCGGTTGCACTGCTCCCAGTCGTCGACCACGACCTTGTCGGCCGAGAGGAAGACGTCCTTGCCGGCGTCCATGATCGAGACGTTGGCCAGCAGCGTTCCCGGGCGCAGCCAGGCGGCCGGGAGCCAGGGCCGGTCGGCGACCGTGGCGGTGACGACGACGTCGCCGGCCCGGACGGCCGACTCGGCATCGGCGGCGATGTTGACCTCGACCTTGGGCCGGCCGGTCCCCACCTCCCCGGCCAGTTCCACGGCGGCCGCCGGCTGCAGATCGAAGAGCCACACCGTCCCCACCGAGGGGAACTGCTCGAGCAGCGTCAGCACCTGCCGGCGGCCGATCGGGCCGCAGCCCACGCAGGTCAGGGTGGCGAAGCCGGCCCGGGCGAGGTGGCGGGCGGCGACGGCGGTGACGGCGGCGGTGCGGGCGGCGCTGATCAGGCCACCCTCCATGACCGCCACCGGCCGGTGGGTGTCCGGATCGTTGAGGACGATGACGGCGCTGGCCCGTTCGATCCCGTAGCGCTCGGGGTTGTCGTGCTTGGAACCGACCCACTTGAGCCCGGCGGCGGGCCGCTCCCCGCCGACCCAGGCCGGCATGGCGATGATGCGGTCGGCGATGTGGCCGTCGGGCCGCCAGCGGAGGTAGGGCTTGAGCGGCTGCACCGTCCGCCCCCGGGCGTGGAGGGCGAAGGCCTCGGCCACGGCGTCGACGAAGAAGTCGGAGCCGAAGCCGGCCGCGGCGGCGACGTCGGCCCGGCTCAGGTACAGCAACGAATCGGACGCGCTCACGGGCCCACCGTGAGCGCGTTGCCGACCGGCAGGCGGGCGACCCAGTCGTCGTCGTAGACCTGTTCGAGGTAGCGGTCGCCGCGATCGGGGAGGACGGTGAGGACCTGCCACCCGGTCGGCCAGCCCGGGCGCAGCCGCCCGATGGCCGCCACCACCGCCCCCGAGGACCCTCCGGCCAGGATCCCCTCGGACAGGGCCAGGGCCCGGCAGCCGGCGACGGCGTCCCGGTCGGACACCGAGACGACCTCGTCGATCTCTCCGGGATCGAGCACCTCCGGCCGCCGGCCGGCCCCGAGCCCGGGCACGTGTCGCGGCCCCGCCGGCCCGCCGAAGATCACCGAGCCGGCGGCGTCGACGGCCACGACGTGCAGGCGGGGAAACGAAGCCCGCAACCGGCGGGCCAGGCCGAGGATCGTGCCGGTCGTGCTGACCGGCACGACCAGGCAGTCGAGCGGCCGGTCGAGGTCGGCCAGGATCTCGGCGGCGGTGCCGTGGTAGTGGGCCTGCCAGTTGCCGTCGTTGGCGTACTGGTTGACCCACACGCTGCCCGGCCGTTCCCGGCACAGCTCGGCCACCCGGCGCAGTCGGGAGCCGAGGAAGCAGCCGTGCTCGTCGGCGTCGGTGACGATCTCGACGTCGGCCCCGAGCCGGGCCAGGATGCGGAGGTTGGCCGGGGTGGTCTTGGGATCGACGACGCAGGTGAAGGCCAGGTGGTGAACCCGGGCGGCGGTGGCCAGGGCGATGCCGAAATTCCCCGACGAGCTCTCGACCAGGGGGGTGGCGGCGGTGATCGTGCCGTCGGCCAGCCCCTGCTCGACGATGTAGGCCGCCGAGCGGTCTTTCATGCTGCCGCTCGGGTTCATCAGCTCGAGCTTGGCGATGACGGTGGGCCCGGGCGGAGGGAACTGCCGGCCCAGATCGACCAGCGGCGTCCGGCCGACGCACGCCAGCACTGACGTGTAAAGCATCCCTTACCTTTCGAGATAGGCTAACCGAATCTAGCCTCGTCTCGATCGGGACGGAGGTTGCCCGCCCGTTACGCCTGCCGGGCGGCGGTCGGGAGCGAGGCGACCACGAATGCCTCGGTCTCGCCGGCGGGCTGGGGCCGGGCGATGTGGTAGCCCTGCACCAGCGGGCACCCGAGGGCGTCGAGCCGGGCCAGCTGCTCGGCGTTCTCCACGCCCTCGGCGACGACGTCGATGCCGATGGCGGCGGCGAGGCGGATGACCGACCGGACGATCTCGCTGTCGACCTTCTCGTCGAGCCCCGCCACGAAGCTGCGGTCGATCTTCACATAGTCGATCGGAAAGCGTTTCAGGTAGCTCAGCGAGGAGTAGCCCGTTCCGAAGTCGTCGACGCTGATCCGCACGCCGAGCGCCTTGAGCCGGTTGAGGGTCGAGGTGGCCGCCTCGACGTCTTCGACCATCACGCCCTCGGTGACCTCCAGGCACAACGAGGCGGCGTCGAGACCGCTGCGCTCGAGGGCGGCGGCGACGAGGCGGTCGAGATCGGCCTGCCGAAACTGGCGGGGCGAGAGGTTCACCGACACGACGAAGTCGTCGAGCCCGGGATGGGCGCGCCGCCAGTCGCCGATCTGCCGGCAGGCCTCCTCCAGCACGAACTGGCCGAGCGGCAGGATGAGGCCGGTCTCCTCGGCCAGGGGCACGAACTCGGCCGGGGCGACGAGCCCCCGGACCGGGTGCCGCCAGCGCACCAGGGCCTCGACGCCGACCACCGCCTGGCCCGTCGTGCGCACCACCGGCTGGTAGTGCACCTCGAGCTCGCCGTCGGCCAGCGCCCGGCGCAGGTCGAGCTCGAGGTCGAGGCGGGGCAGGCCTCCGCCCTCGAGGTCGTGGCGGAAGACCTCGAAGCAGCCGCCGCCCCGGGCCTTGGCCCGGTACATGGCCACGTCGCCCTCCCGGACGCACTCCTCCGGACCCAGGTGCGTGCCGTCGCCGATGACGACGCCGGCCGAGGCGGTGACGACGAGTTCCCGTTCGTCGAGCGGGAACGGCTGGCTCAGGCTGTCGAGGAGCCGGGCCACGATGCCGACCGCCTCGGTCTCGTCGTCGAGGTCCTCGAGGAGAACGACGAACTCGTCGCCGCCGAAGCGGGCCAGGGTGTCGCCCCTCCGCAGCGCTCCCTGGAAGCGCCGGCTCACCTGGACGAGGAGGTCGTCGCCGGCGGCGTGGCCCAGGCTGTCGTTCACGACCTTGAACCGGTCGAGGTCGATGAAGACGAGGGCATAGTGCGTGGTCTTGCGGGCCATGCGGTGCTGGGCGTGGCGGAGCCGGTCGAGGAACAGCGCCCGGTTCGGCAGGTCGGTCACCGGGTCGTGGAAGGCCTGGTGGGCGAGGCGCTCCTGGAAACGGGCGTTGGCCAGGGCCGTGGCCGCCACCGAGATGAGCGCCTGGAGCATGAAGCGGTCCTGGTCGTCGAAGGCGGCGCCGTCGGCCGGGGTCACCTCGATGTCGGTGCTCTCGTCGACCGGGACCCGCAGCCCGCCCGGCTCCGGCGGGTCGCCGGGGGCCACGAGGTGGGCGGTGCGGGTCGGCAGCAGCTCGTAGGCGGCTCGGACCAGCTCGCGGCGGACGGTCTGCGAGTCGACGGTGGCGCGGATGGCGGTGCTGGCCTCGTAGAGCCGTTCCATCTGCCGGCGCTCCCGGTACTGGCGGAAGGCCCGGCGGTAGGCGAACTGCAGCATGGCGATGGGGACGACCGCGGTGGCGAGCACCCAGGCGCGGCGCTCGATGGCGGCGGTGATCAGAACGCCGAGCGACAGCGCGCTCCCCCAGGTCGCCACCCGGACGCCGACACCGTCCCGCAGGGTGGCGGAGAACGACGTGCTCTGCGCCAGGCAGATGATCGTCGCCACGGCCAGCATCGACAGCACCGAGTAGACGAGCACGCCCACCACGGCGGCCACGGCGCTCCGACCGGTGAACGCGCCGGCCCCGGCCCCGGCGGCCCGGGCGACGGTGGCGCCGACGGCGGCGGTGGCGGCCGCCTGCCCGCTGTTGAAGCTGGTCCGCATCCAGCCGCGGCGGTGCCACAGGTTGCCGGCCAGGACGGCGAGGCCGAGGCCGGCGGCCACCTCCGGCGGAGAGAGGTAGACCGCCATGGGGACGAGGAAGGCCTCGTCGAGATGCAGGTACTCGGACTGGCCGTCGTGGCCGAGACGGATCGGGGCGATCTGGAGGGTGATGGCGGCCGCGGCCAGCAGGGCGGCGAGGCCCGGTCGGGACCAGGGATGGGCGGTCCCGGCGGCGGCCGCGACGACGACGGCCAGTGCACCGGTGAGGGCCCACGCCACGCAGAACGCCGGTACCCGCCGGGCACCGGACGGTGCGGGCGGCGGGTTCGGCTCGTCGGAGCTACCGGCGGGCTCGGCGGAGTGGGCCATCAGAGGGGATGTGCGTGTTCAGTGGGAGCGGCGGACGGGCTCAGCTGTCCCCCCACGAAGCATCAGCCCAGGACGACCCGCCCCAGGACGAGCCACCCCAGGACGACCCGCCCCAGGACGACCCGCCCCACGACGAGCCGCCCCACGACGAGCCGCCCCACGACGAGCCACCCCACGACGAGCCACCCCACGACGAGCCACCCCAGGAGGACCCGAGCCAGAGGAAACCGCCCCACTGGGAACCGCCCCACGAGGACCCGCCCCACGAGGACCCGCCCCACTGGGAACCGCCCCACTGCGAACCGGACGGGATGGCGTCGGCGCCGGAGACGCCGTTGAACGTGGCCGGGGTGAGCCCGGCGTTGGCGGCGGTGGTGTCGCTGCTCATCGTCGCCCCGAAGGCGTCGAGCTCGCCGGCGCCTCGGGCCGTCGCCGGCTGCACCGAGGAGGCGTTCCGGGCGTTGGCGGCGAGGCGGGCCTTGACCTGGTTGGGGGTGAGCGTCCGGTCCCGGGACAGGACGAGGGCCGCCGTGCCGGCGGTGATGGCCGACGAGAACGACGTCCCCGATCCCTTGAAGTAGGCGGTGCCGACCCGGGCGGTGGGGTTGGCCTGGTCGATGGTCGAGCCGGCGGCCCGGAGCGAGACGACCGATTTGCCCGGCGCCACGAGGTCGGGCTTGACCAGCCCGTCCGCCGTCGGGCCGACGGCCGAGAACGTGGCCAGCGTGTCGTCGCCGATGCCGGCGGTCGTGTGGTCGTCATCGGCCCCGGCGGTGATCACGTAGGGGTCGTCTCCCGGGGCGGAGATCGTCCCGGGGGCGGTGCCGCCGTTGCCGGCGGCGGTGTCCACGACGATGCCGGAGTTCCACACCCGTTCGACGGCGACGTCGAGGGGATCGTTCTGGTACGAGCCGGGCGAATCGATCGCCAGCGAGAGGTTGAGGACCCGGGTGCCGTAGATGTCGCGGGTGGTGGCCACGAAGTCGAGACCGGCGATCAGGTGCACGAGATCGGTGGACCCGTCGGCGCCGGCGATCTTGACCGAGATCAGCTTGACGGCGGGGGCGACACCCTTGACGGCGCCGTTGGAGGCGGCGCCGGAGCCGGCGATCAGGCCGGCGACGAACGTGCCGTGACCGTAGCTGTCGACGTTGTTGTTCTCGCTGGTGAGGTCGACGCCGCCGACCACCTTGTCCGCCAGGTCGCCGACGCCGTTGATGCCGGTGTCGACGACGGCGACGCCGATGCTCTGACCCGTGTAGCCCTGGTCCCAGGTCTTCGAGGCCCGGACAGCGTCGGTGTAGACGGCGCTGGCCACCCCGCTGCCGTCGCCGTACTGGCCGCTGAACGTCACCGGCCGGTTCGGGGTGACGGCGACCACACCCGGCGTGGCCTCGAGGGCGTCGACCTGGTCGGCGGGGAGTGCGGCGGCGACGCCGTCGACGATCGGCAGGGCGACGTCGACATGCCCGCCGAGACGGTTGATCGCCTGCTCGACGCCGGGCCCGGCACCGGGGCGCTCCTGGACGACGACGGTGATGGCCGACCGCGCCTGAGCCGGTGCCGTGGCGGCCGGGCCGACGAGCAGGGCACCGGTGAGCGCCGTCACCAGTCCACCGACGAGGACGCGGGGGCGCAATCCGCGCCGTAGAACCTTGCGAGCGCGGTCGTGCACGGGTGACCTCCGGATTCGCGCTGAACGTGGTTAGGAAAGGTGTCGGGTGGATGACGGCCGTGGTTGACCGCTTCGGCGCGTCATTTCCGATTGGGAGGAACTAGGGGTTCTCCGGTGCAGAGGGGCTAGTCCGCCGAAATACTGACGCGGCCTGAGATCCCGATCGGCGGGTCGTCCGTAGGAATGGCGACAAAGGAGGACGACGATGAGCAAGTGGTTTCTCGGTCTCACGGTGGCGGCCCTCGGCGTGACGCTGACCGCCTGCGGTTCCGGCGGTTCCGACCACCCGGCGGCCAGCCAGTCCGGCCAGGTCCCCGCCGCCCAGTCGGCGGCGGTCGCCGTGGCGCAGAACCAGTCCCAGGGCTCGATCCTGGTCAACAGCGCCGGCCGCACCCTCTATCTCTTCGAGAGCGACCACGGCACGACCAGTGCCTGCACCGGTGCCTGCGCCCCGGTGTGGCCCGGCTACAGCGCCGGGGCCACCCCCAGCGCCGGGTCCGGCGTCGACGGCGCCAAGCTCGCCACCGCCGCCGGCCAGGTGCCCGCCCAGGTCACCTATAACGGCCACCTGCTCTACACCTACAGCGGCGATGCCGCCCCCGGCGACGTCAAGGGCATCGGCATTCCCAACTGGTATCCGGTGAGCCCCTCCGGCGACAAGGTCGACCACGACGACGACGCCGGCACCTCGAACCCCGGCTACTGACCTGAGAGCGGGTGCCGACAGACGTGCGAACGGCCGTCGCTAGACTCGGGGTCCCGGCGAGCCCGAACCGGGGCGCGCCTCGACCGTTCGGGAGGGTCGGGTCCATGGCCTCGTCGCCGCCGGTGCCGCCGGACGGGCTCTCCGACGAGGCGCTCCTGGCCGGGCTGACCTTCGGCGACGCCGAGGCGGGGCGGGCGTTCGTGCAGCGCTTCCAGGGCCGGGTCTACGGGCTGGCGCTGACCATCCTCCGGGACCGGGCACTGGCCGAGGACATCGCCCAGGAAGCGTTCGTACGGGCCTGGAGGCACGGGCCGTCCTACGACCCCCGGCGGGGGACGGTGGCCGCCTGGATCGCCCGCATCACCCGCAACCTGGCCATCGACGCCCTGCGGCTGCGGCGGGCCGAGGTGATGGACCCCGACGTGCTGGCGGCTTTGGCGCCGCCGAGCGACGTGTCGGTGGAGGACGCCGCACTGATCTCGCACGCCGCCGCCGACGTCCGACGGGCGTTGCGGCGCCTGCCTGAGGAGCAGTCCCGAGCGCTGCTGCTGGCGGCGTTCTACGGCCGGACGGCGGAGGAGATCTCCCGCTCGGAGGCCATCCCGCTCGGCACGGCCAAGACCCGGATCCGCCTCGGGCTGCGGCGTGTCCGGGCGCTACTGACGACCCCGGCGGAGGAGGGATGACCGTGGACTGCGCCGAGGCCGCATCGATGCTCGACGAGCTGGCGCTCGACGTCCTCCCCGGAGACCGGCGGGCGGCACTGCTCCACCATCTGGAGGAGTGCCCGGCGTGCCGGCAACTCCTCGACGAGCTGTCAGAGACCGCCGACGCGCTCCTCATGGCGGGGCCGCCGGTGGCGCCGTCGGCGGGCTTCGAGGCCGCCGTGCTGGAACGCGTGAAGGGGCCGCGGACCAGGGTGCCGGCTCGGCCGGTCCGGGCCCAGGCCCGGCTGCGCCTCTTCGCCGCCGCCGCCGCGGCCGCGGTGCTGCTGGTCGTGGGCGGGGTGGCCGGAGCGCAGCTCGGCCGGTCGGGTTCGAAGCCGGGTGAGAGCGCCGAGTCGGGCGCGGAGTTCCGGACGGTGCAGCTGATCTCCGCCACCGGCTCCGACATCGGAGACGTCTCCACCTACCTCGGTCCGCCGGCCTGGTTCTTCATGCGCCTCGAGGGTGCTCTGCCCAACGGCGTGTACCAGTGCGTGCTCGACACCGACGCCGGCCGCACCGTCCCCATCGGCAAGCTGTGGGCCACCAACGGCCACGGCGCCTGGGGCGAACGCGTCGACGTCGACCCCGGGCACGTCGAGACAGCCCGGCTGCTCGACGCGTCGGGCGCGACGGTGGCCACCGCCAAGCTGCGCTGATCGTCATCGGCGCAAATGTGCCGATGACGATGTGACGGTTCGATGACGGGGCAATCTCCCCTGATCGCATCGCCGTAGGACGGGCATGCGAGCGACAACGACGAACGGTGCAGTGCGGTCTCGATTCTTCGGACGGGCGGCGGCGGCGCTGGGGCTGACGGCGGTGGCGGGCTTTGCGCTGCTGCCAGCCATGGCGGTGCCGGCATCGGCGGCGAGCGGCCCGACGCCGGCCACGATCAAGAACTTCAGCTTCTCCCCGAACCCGCTGCCGATCCCGCTCGGGACAACGGTGCAGTGGACCAACGACGATCAGACGGCGCACACCGTCACCGCCGACGACGGCTCCTTCTCGTCCCCCCAGCCGATCAGCCCCGGTGGCACGTACTCGTTCACGTTCAACGTCGCCAAGCAATACACCTACCACTGCGCCATTCACCCCAGCATGACGGCAACGATCGACGTGCAAGGGCCGCCGACGACGGCACCCCCGACCACGACGACGACGGCGGCGCCGACGACCACCACGACCACCCCGGTGACCACGACGACCGCCGCTCCCAGCCCGTCCACGACCGCCGCGCCGGCACCGGCGACGACGGCGACGACGGCTCACCGCACCACGACGACCACGCGGCCGGCGGCGCCGTCCACCACCCGGGCCACCGCCGCTTCGACCACGACGACCGCGCCCCCCGATACGGCGCCGACCGACACCAGCGCCGGCGCCGACACCGCCGTCCCGGCCGGTTCGACCCCGGCACCGGCCGGGACGACGCCCCCCACCGAGGTGGCCAACGGCGTTGCCGCCGGGGCGACCTCCGGCGGGCACGGCGGCACCGGGCCGGCCGCGGCCCTCGGGCTCGGCGCGGCCGCCGTCCTCGCCGTCAGTGGCGCAGGCTGGTGGTCGCTTCGGCGGCGGCGATCAGTCCGCTGAGGACGAGACCGGTGACGAGCACCGGCTGCGACGTGAAGCTGGCCGCCAGGATGAGCACGGCGGCGGCGGGAACGGCGAAGCGGCGCAGCCGGCCGGGGGCCTTGTCGGAGTAGTGCAGAGCCCACACCGCCACGATGAACACCGCCACCGGAACGGTGAGGGCCAGCCCGGCCTGCACGTCGGTCAGCCGGGACTGGTGGGTGGCCTGGTCGACGGCCACCGCCAGCCCGGCTCCCACGGCGGCGGCCGCGCCGAACACGACGTAGTGGCCGTAGCCCCAGAGGAAGGCGCCGGAGAGCCGTTCGGTGAACTGGGCCCGGATCCGCTCGACGGCCCGTTCGGCCGGCATGTCGAAGTAGATCCACCACATGGCGAAGACGGTGAGGATGCCGCCGGCGGCCACCGGGGCGAGTTCGGCGAACCTCGTGCTGCTGTCGAGGGCGACCTGCATCCCGACGGTGGCCGACAGCACCGACTCGCCCAGCACGATCAGCGTGAAGAGCCCGTAGCGCTCGGCGATGTGA
>JAICYE010000511.1 GCA_025934385.1 Acidimicrobiia bacterium
TCGCCCGCTCGAACCGGGTACTTTTTTTTGCATGCCCCGCCGCGACCCCCTCGATCCGCGCGACCCGTCCGACCCGGCCGACGTCGACGCCCAGATCACGGCGGTGGCCGCCCTCAACGAACCGTTGCGCCGGGGGCTGTACCGGTTCGCGGTGAGCCAGCCCGACGCCATCAGCCGGGATCAGGCGGCCCAGGAGCTCGGCATCAGCCGGGAGCTGGCCGCCTTCCACCTCGACAAGCTCGTCGACCTCGGCCTGCTCGACGTCGAGTTCCGCCGCCTCTCCGGGCGCCAGGGGCCGGGTGCCGGCCGGCCGGCCAAGCTCTACCGGCCCTCCGGCCGCCGGCTGGAGGTGAGCTTCCCGACGCGGCGCTACGACCTGGCCGCCCACCTCCTGGCCGAGGCCGTCGGATCCGGCGCCGACGCCACGCCGGCGGGGATCGACGAGGTCGCCCGGCACTTCGGCGAGGAGCTCGGCCGGCGGGCCCGGAAGCACCTCGGGCGGCGGCCCGGCGCCGACCGGCTGCTGACGCAGGTGGCCACGGTGCTCGAGGGGTACGGCTTCGAACCGGTCCGTTGCGACGGCGAGGTGATCCTCCGGAACTGCCCGTTCGACACCGTGGCCGTCGCCCACCCCGAGGTCGTCTGCGGCATGAACCTGGCCATCCTCGAGGGCGTGATCGCCGGGCTGCGGACCCAGGCCATCGAGGCCCGGCTGGCACCCGAGCCGGGGCGATGCTGCGTCGTCGTCGCCGTCGCCGACCCGGGGACGGACCGGCCCAGGACCCGGTGGCCCCGGAGCCGCCTGGGCGGGTAAACGCCGGCCCATGCACCTTTCGATCGTCGCGGCCGTCTTCCCGGTGATCTTCATCGGCGAGCTCCCGGACAAGACGATGTTCGCCACGGTGGTCATGGCGTCGCGGGGGCAACCCCGGGCCGTCTGGCTGGGGGCGGCCGGCGCCTTCTTCATCCACGTGGTGATCGCCACCACGGTCGGCGTGGGGCTGGTCCACCTGCTGCCCCACCGGGCCGTCGAGGCGCTCGTGGCCGCTCTCTTCGCCGCCGGGGCGCTCTACATGCTCCGGGAGGGCGAGGCCGAGGAGGTCGAGCTCCTCGAGCGGGAGGCCCGCTCCCACCGGAAGGTGGCCACCACCGCCTTCACCGTCATCTTCGTGGCCGAGTGGGGCGACCTGACCCAGATCCTCATCGCCAACTTCGCCGCCCAGTACCACGCCGCCCTCAGTGTCGGGGTCGGCTCGGCGCTGGCGCTGTGGTCGGTCGCCGCCCTGGGGGTGGTGGGGGGTCAGGGGGTCCTGCGGATCGTGCCGGCCACGACCATGCACCGCATCAGCGCCGTCCTCCTGGGCCTGCTGGCGATCCTCGCCGCCTGGTCGGCGATCCGGGGCTGACCGGGCCCCGCCGCCTCCGGGTCAGGGCGCCTTCACCTCGACCAGGCTGATCCGATCGACGTCGTAGATGTGGCGGCCGCCGTCCTTGTCGCCCGGGACGAGGACGCTGGGGCGGTCGAGCTTCTTCCCGTCCTCCTCCACGTCGACGAGGACGGGCTTGGCCGCGAAGTCCGCGGCCATCTCCGCCCAGGCGATCACCGCCTCGTACCTGTCGGTGGCGTGGATCAGCACGGCGAAACGGAGTTCGTCGCGCTTCACCTTGGTGTCGAACCTCGGCTTGGCCCGGTTCAGCAGATCGAGCAGCGGCACCCCTCTGGCGTGGAGGCTCTTGTTGCCGGCCTCGGCCAGGTAGCTGGTGTCCTGCGTCTGGAGCGGCAGCGTCTCCAGCTGGTCGACCGTCCACGTCCGCTGCTCGCCCAGGGCGCCGTCGACCTTCACGGCGTTCGGTGTGCCGGCCGCTCCGCTGGCTCTGCCGCCGCAGCCCGCCAGCAGCAGGCCGATGACGGCCACCGGTATCCAGGCCGCCGTCCTCCCCCGCATGGCGCCTCCCCTCGTCGGTCACCCGGCCGGACGACGAACCGTAACCGTCCGGGGACGACCCGAAGGAACACTGTGACTTCTCAGCGAGAGCTGACGGCGGCGACGCCCTCGGCCACGCCGGCCAGGGCGTCGTCGACGGCGTCCCGGAGGCGGCCCGTCCGCCCGGTGTCCAGCCAGAGGTGGAGGGCGATCCGGAACGTGCCCATGACGAGGGCGGCCCAGACCCGGGGCCGGGGGTCGGCGCCGTCGGCGA
>JAICYE010000389.1 GCA_025934385.1 Acidimicrobiia bacterium
GGCGAAGGCGGCCGCCTCGGGGGGCTCGCCGAGGAGCACCCGCTCGGCCTCCGGCAGGCGCACCGGGGTGGCGCCGGCGCCGAAGAACGACAGCGCCGCCCGGTCCACCCGCCCGCCCTCACCGACGCCGAGGACGGCGGCCAGGCCGACGAGGGCGTAGTCGCCGTGGCGGCGGCTGATCTCCTGCACCGACCAGCCGGTGCGCTCCGGCCAGGGCGGGAACCGTACGGCGGTGAGGAGCTCGGCGTCGTCGAGGGCCGACGTGAGGTAGCCGAGGAAGAAGTCGGCGGCCGGCACCGTGCGTTCGCCGTCGCTCGAGCGCACCACCAGCTCGGCGTCGGTGGCCAGCGCCACCGCCGGCAGCTCGGCGGCGGGGTCGGCGTGGGCCAGGCTGCCGCAGACCGTCCCCCGGTTGCGGATGGCCTGGTGGCCGATGTGGGGCATCGCCGCCGCCACCAGCGGCGCCGCCTGTGCGGTGAGCGGCGCATGCTCGATCGCCGCGTGGCGGACGCCGGCGCCGACCGTGAAGCCCTCCGGCCCGTCCTCGAAGCGTTCGAGGCCCACCACCCGGCCGATGTCGAGGAGGTGGGCGGGATGGGCCAGCCGCAGCGCCAGCAGCGGGACGAGGCTCTGGCCGCCGGCCAGCACCTTGGCGTCGGCGCCGTACTCGGCCAGCAGCCCGACCGCCTCGTCGACGGTGGCCGGCCGGTGGTAGCAGAAGGCGGGCATCTTCACGGGCGTGAAGCTACCTCGCCCGGGTGGCCCGGGACCGGCCTGGCGTTACCAGCAAGTGACAGATCGTCGGGAAATGGGTACCGCCCCGTTAGGACGTCGGAGGAGGCCCGCCGCCATGGGCGATCGTAACCGCCAGGTGTTGATGCCGACCGAGGTGTCGAGCCGGGTCGGCCCGTTCGACCGCTTCGCCGGCGTGGCCTCGAACGTCGCCGGCCGGGCGGCCTTCTTCGCCTTCTGCCTGCTGCTGATCGTGGTCTGGGTTCCCAGCCTGCTGATCCTGCAGGACGTCGACACGTGGCAGCTGATCATCAACACCGCCACGACGATCATCACCTTCCTGATGGTGGCGCTGCTGCAGAACAGCCAGACCCGCAACGACCAGGCCGTCCACCACAAGCTCAACGCCATCGCCGACGGGTTGTCGGATCTCATGGGCCACCTGAGCGAGAGCCTCCCGGGCCCCGACCTCAAGACCGACGTCTCCGAGCTACGGGCGGCCGTGGGCCTCGAGGACCACGAGAGCACGTCGAACAACGCCGCCGCGACCCAGTGAGCCACGACGGCGTCGAGAGGCAAGGAATCTCAGTAAAGGTTCCTCAGCCGCTGCCGGCCTGCCTCCACCAGTAGCCCTCCGGGTCGGCCGGACGGGGATGGTCGTGCTCCGGCGGCAGCGGCGTCCCGGTGGCGTCGACGAGGTCGACCCGGTCGGCGTGGAGGTCGTCGCGCAGCATCTTCGCCGCCCGCTCGGCCGTCTCGGCCTCGGTGGCGTGGACGGCGAGGAGGACGTCCCGCTCGGCCAGCAGAGCCGGATCGTCGAAACGCTCGCCCGCCGACGCGGCGCCCGTCCGGGACGCGGCCCCGCCACCGGCCACGAACCCGGCGGTGGCCCCGGCCACCAGCCCGATGAGCGCCCCGATCACGATCGTGCCCGCCAGCGACATGGACAGCCCCAGACCGAGGAGGAGCCCGACCACGCCGCCGATCACCAGGCCGGCCAGGGCGAAGGCGCCCGTACCGAACAGCGCCCCCCGGACCTGGCGGCCCGTGACCATGCCCCAGTTGGCGTCGAGTTCGCTCTGCATCTCGGCCCGCAGCTCGGCCGTCTCGACGGGCCCGCCGGCGTCGGGCCGGGCCCCGACCTCGACGCTGCCCTCCGGCAGGCCGGCCGAGGTGAGCCGCCGGGCGGCCGCCTCGGCCTGCGCCCGGCTCCGGAACCCCGCCACCACGTTGAAGGGGGTGTCGAACATGCGCCCGTCGTTGACTGCGGCCATCGGTCCTCCTCGTTTCCTCACCTGCCCGGCTCGCCCCCGTCCTCCACTCCTACCCTTCCTCACCTACCCCGAAAGTGACCGTTTCGAGCCGATTGGAAGGGGGAAGTTGGATCGCCGTGTCGACCGGTCGGGTTGACTGCGGGCGAAGGTCAGCCGCGCCGGTCGTCTTCTTGACGGCGGGTGCCGTCCTCGCCGTCGGCGGCTGTACCGGCGACTCCTCGATCGTCAGCCCCAAGGGCTCCGCCGCCCGGTCGGTCACCGGCATCTGGTGGCCGATGCTGATCGTGGCCACGGCCGTGTTCGTCTTCGTGGCCGGGATGCTCCTGCTGGCCGCCGCCCGGGGCCGGCGCAAGACCGTGGAGCAGGCCAAGGTGACCCCCCGCTGGGGCGAACCCTTCATCGTCATCGCCGGGGTGGGGATCTCGGGGGTGATCCTCGTCGGGTTCTTCCTGTTCTCGCTGGCCCGGACGCAGGCGCTGGCCGACGCCGGCCGCCGCACCAGCCTCCGGATCACCGTCGTCGGCCACGACTGGTGGTGGGAGGTCCGCTACCCCAACGGCGCCGTGTCGGCCAACGAGATCCACATCCCGGCGGGCCAGAAGGTGAAGCTGGCGCTCGAGAGCGACGACGTGATCCACAGCTTCTGGGTCCCCCGGCTCGCGCCGAAGGTGGACATGATCCCCGGGATGCACAACGAGCTGTGGCTGGAGGCGGAGCAGCCGGGCGTCTACCGCGGCCAGTGCGCCGAGTTCTGCGGCCTGCAGCACGCCAACATGATCATCCGGGTGGTGGCCGACGCCCCGGCCGACTTCAACCACTGGATGGCCGCCCAGGCCGAACCGGCCGCCCCGTCCGACGCCGCCGGGCGGGACCTCTTCGAGCGGCAGACGTGCGCCGGCTGCCACCGCATCCGGGGGACGGCGGCCCAGGGCGCCGTCGGCCCCGACCTCACCCACTTCGGCGGACGGTCGACACTCGGCGCCGGCGTCCTCCCGGCCTCGCCGGCCAACCTGCGGCGCTGGATCACCGACCCCCAGGGCGTCAAGCCGGGGGTGACGATGCCGCCGACCACGTTGTCCGCCGCCGACCTCGACCACCTCGTCACCTACCTGGAAGGGCTGCGTTGATGGAAAGGCCGGGCTGATGGCCACGATCGAAGCGGGGCTCGCCTCGCC
>JAICYE010000453.1 GCA_025934385.1 Acidimicrobiia bacterium
CCCATGGCGAGCGGGTGCTGACCGGCGACTCCTTCTTCCATCTGGCCGGCTACGGCGAGGCGCTGCCGGGCCTGAACCTCTGCGGCGCCGGACGGGTCGTGTGCCTCATCGACCCCGTTGGCGACGTCTACGCCTGTCCGTTCGCCATCCACGACGCCTTCCGGGCCGGCAATGTCTTGGATCCCGGCGGCTTCGCCGCCGTGTGGCGGACGTCGGAGCTGTTCCGGACGCTGCGGGGCCCGCAGGCCGGCGGCGCCTGCACCGCCTGTTCGGCCTACGACTCCTGCCGGGGCGGGTGCATGGCGGCCAAGTTCTTCACCGGCCTGCCGCTCGACGGGCCCGACCCCGAGTGCGTCAAAGGCTTCGGCGAGCAGCGATTGGCGGCGGTGGAGGCCGGCTCGGAGCCCCGGCCGTCGCTCGACCACTCCCGTCCGGGCGGCGTTCCGGTGACGCTGCAGCGAAGCCGACCCGACCGGGCCTGCAACGAGAACCCGCTGGCGCTCATGGTTCCGGCGCCCTGATGGGCGGCGAGTGGTTCGAGACGGTCGCCGAGGCCGAGCGGCGAGCGGCGAAGCGCCTGCCGCACTCGGTGCACCTGGCCATCCGGGCCGGCTCGGAGCGGGGGCTCACGCTGGCCGACAACGTCGCCGCCTTCAGCGAACTCGGCTTCGCCCCCCACATGGCCGGGCTGTCGGCCAAGCGGGAGCAGGCCACCGTGGTGCTGGGCCAACCGATCTCCATGCCGCTGTTGATCTCGCCGACGGGCGTGCAGGCCGTCCATCCCGACGGGGAGCTGGCGGTAGCCCGGGCGGCGGCCGCCCGGGGCACGGCCATGAGCCTGAGCTCCTTTGCCAGCAAGCCGATCGAGGAGGTCGTGGCGGCCAACCCGCAGACGTTCCTGCAGATCTACTGGGCCGGCACCCGGGAGCGGATGGTGCAGCGGCTGGAGCGGGCCCGGGCGGCCGGCGCGGTGGGGCTGATCGTGACGCTGGACTGGTCGTTCGTCCACGCCCGGGACTGGGGCAGCCCGTTCATCCCCGAGCGCATCGACGCCAGGGCGGCGCTGCGCTACGCCCCCGAGGTGCTCCGCCGGCCCCGCTGGCTGGCCCAGTGGGCGAGGACGAAGGCGCTGCCCGACCTCACCGTGCCGAACTGGGTGCCGGCCGGCGAGCCGGCGCCGACCTTCTTCGGCGCCTACGGCGAATGGATGACGACCTCGCCGCCGTCATGGGACGACCTCCGCTGGCTGCGGGAGGAGTGGGGCGGCCCGTTCATGCTCAAGGGGATCATGCGGGTCGATGACGCCCGCCGGGCCGTCGACATCGGCGCCACCGCCCTCTCGGTGTCGAACCACGGGGGCAACAACCTCGACGGCACGCCGGCCACGATCCGGGCCCTCCCGCCGATCGTCGAGGCCGTCGGCGGCGACGTCGAGGTGGTCATCGACGGCGGCATCCGGCGGGGCAGCGACGTCGTCAAGGCCGTGGCCCTCGGCGCCCGGGCGGCCATGATCGGCCGGGCCTACCTCTGGGGTCTGGCCGCCAACGGCCAGACCGGCGTGGAGAACGTGCTCGACATCCTCCGCAACGGGATCGACTCGGCGCTGCTCGCCCTCGGGCGCAGCTCGGTGAGCGAACTGGCGCCCTCCGACGTACTAGTGCCCGCCGGGTTCGTCCGCCGGCTGGGCGCCCCGCCCCCGGCCTAGTGGCCGGCGGTCGGCTGGCGGCCCTCGCCTGGCCGGAGGTGGCGGGGATGGCGGGCGGGGCGATTCTGGCCGTGCCGGTGGGCTCCACCGAGCAGCACGGGCCGCACCTCCCGCTCGGCACCGACTCCGACATGGCGCTGTCGCTGGCCGAGCGGCTGGCCGCCGCCCGGACCGACGTCCTCGTGGCGCCGGTGCTGCCCTACGGCTCGGCGGGCGAGCACGCCGCCTTTCCCGGAACGCTGTCGATCGGCGCCGCGGCCTTGGAAGTCGTCGTCGTCGAGCTGGTCCGCTCGGCGTCGGCGTTCGCCGGCGTCGTGCTGGTGTCGGGGCACGGCGGCAACGCTGCAGCAATCGGGGCCGCCGTCTCCACGCTCCGCTCCGAGGGGCGGGCGGTGCTGGCCTGGTCGCCCCGGATCCCCGGCGGCGACGCCCACGCCGGCCGGACGGAGACGTCGATGCTGCTGGCGCTGACCCCCGAGGCGGTGCGGCTCGACGCCGCCGAACCGGGCGACGTGCGGCCGCTGGCGGCGGTCATCGGCGAACTCCGCCGCAACGGCGTTGCCGCGGTCTCTCCCAACGGGGTCCTCGGCGATCCCCGCGGTGCCTCGGCCGAGGAAGGCCGGCGCATCCTCGACTTGCTCGCCGCCGACCTCGTCACCACCGTGGAGGCCTGGCGCCGTTGAGTGCCGTACCGCCGACGCCCGCCGGCCAACAACCCGGCCCCACCGGAGCGGCCGCCGAGACCGCGGCGCCGCCCGACCCACAACCCGGACCCACCGGAGCGGCCGCCGAGACCGCGGCGCCGCCCGGCGGGCGGGTCGCGCTGGTCACCGGTGCGGCCAGGGGGATCGGGGCGGCCACGGCCCGGCGGCTGGCGGAGGCGGGGTGGCGGCTCGTGCTGTTCGACCGCTGCGCCGACGACCCGGCCCTGTCGTACGCGCTGGCCACCCCGGCCGATCTCGACGCCACCGTGGCCGCCTGCGGCGGTGCCGAACGGGCGGTGCCGTTCG
>JAICYE010000089.1 GCA_025934385.1 Acidimicrobiia bacterium
GACATGAGGTTGTTACAGAGCGATCGCGCCCCGGTTACGGCCGGCGGGTACCGACACCGGCATGGGGTACGCACCGGCGATCGGCGATTGGGTCGAGGATGTGATGGAGCTGCACCTCCGGTATGCGGCCGGGCGGGACGGCCGGCTCCGGGCGGAGCTGGTCGAGCGCTACCTGCCGATGTGCCGGCGGCTGGCCCGGCGTTTCTCCGGTCGGGGGGAGTCGTTCGACGATCTGGTGCAGGTGGCGCTGGTCGGGCTTCTCGAGGCGCTGGAGCGGTTCGATCCGGGCCGGGGGATCCCGTTCCCGGCCTTCGCCGCCCCGACGATCCTCGGCGAGCTCAAGCGGCACTTCCGGGACCACCGCTGGAAGGTGCGGGTCCCGAGGCGGATCCAGAATCGGTTCCTCGAGGTGCAGCGGGCCCGCGACGATCTCGCCCAGGCGCTCGGCCGGGTCCCCACGGTCGCCGACATCGCCGACCATCTCGGGATCTCGCCGGAGGACGTGGTCGAGGCCATGGAGGCCGGCGCCACCTTCGAGATGTCGACCCTCGACGCCGAGACCGGCAACGGTGGCTCCGCCGACGTGCCGGTGGGCGAGCCGGGCTACCAGCGCATCGAGGACCGGGTCTTCCTGGCATCGCTGGTGGCCCGGCTGCCCCGCCAGCGGCAGCTGGTGCTGCAGATGCGCTTCGGGCAGGGGATGAGCCAGGCGGCCATCGGCCGGCGGCTGGGGACGAGCCAGATGCACATCTCCCGTTCGCTGGCCGGGAGCCTGGCCACGCTGCGGGCGCTGACCGGGACCCACCCGCCCGGGTCAGCGTGACGACCGCACGAAGAAGTGCCAGCCCAGCCACAGCCACCCGGCCAGGCAGGCCAGCTGCAACGCTCGCCGGCGGGTGAGGCCCCGGACGACGTCGGCCACCGTCGCCCACCGGCGCGTCGCCACCGCCCCGACCTGGAGGACGGCGAAGCCGGCGGCGACCAGCGCCCAGACCAGGTACCCCCAGGCCCGGGTGGTCATCGCTCCAGCTCCCAGCCGAGCCAGGCCCAGACGGCGAAGGCCAGCCACCGGACCGGGTGGTGGGCCAGCAGCGGATCGACGATGGAGCTGATCGTGGGGTGGGCCGAGCGGGGCTGGCTGAACAGCGAGAACAGCTCCCAGGCGGCCAGCACAACGATGGCCGCGGCCCAGACGAGATAGGCGTGGCCCGGCAGGTCCGGCGGGGCGCCGCCGGTTTCCGGCCCGGGAGGGCGGTGCCGGCGACGGACAACCTCGGCCAGGGCGATCTCCGCCACTCCGAAGGCGAGGACGGCCACGGTGGCTCGGGCGCTGAACGGCGTCAGCGACGTCACCCACCAGCCGCACATCAACCCGGCGGCGACCACCGGGGCCGTTCGGCGGGTTCGACCGGAGACCTGGACGGCGATGGCCACCTCCTCGGCACGGCAATATATGCCGCTCGACCGGACCGGGGTCGCCGCCGGCCTGGACCGGCGGTGCCCCGGTGTATCGGGCCCGTCCGGTTAGCGGGCCGAGGCCGAACGCTGCTGGTAGTCGGTCGTCCGTTGCGGGGTGGTGTCTTCCGGGATCCGGACCTCGGATCCCGATTCAGCGGCGCTCCGCCGGGCTCCCGCCCCCGCCCCGGCTCCGCCGAGGGCGAACAGCAGCCCGAGGACGATGACGACGAACGTCAGCCACGGGCCGACGGCGTTCGTCCCGCCCGGGCGGCCCAGCAGCGGCTTGAGGTTCACCGAGCTGAACAGCGTCGTGCCGCCGGCGACGGTGAGGGCGATCATCGTGAAGCCCCACACCACCACGGCGTTGACCGACGCCGAGGCCGCCGACCAGGCGGAGCGGCCGGCGACGTACCCGCCGATGGCCAGCGCCACCAGCAGCATGCCGCCGAGCCACCAGCCCAGGTAGTGGGCCACCCAGCCCTGGTCAGAGCCGAAACCCAGTGCGATCCAGAACGAGCTGAGCAGTACGAGGGATCCGAGCCCGATGACGAGGCCGGCGAACACGCCGCCCCAGTGCACCGAGATTTCGTCGCCCGTACGGCTGACTGCTGCGGTCGTCCCATGATTCCGTGTCATTACTCTCATTGCCCTGCCTTCTTTCCCTCCTCGAGGTGCGAAGCGTTTCCACTCCGACTTCTACCCGCCGCTTGGCGCCGCTCCGGGCGCCGTTCCGGGATGCGACGGAGCTGTGACCATCCGGTTGCAGTCGATCACGCAGAGGCGAACCGGTACCCCACGCCCCGCACGGTCGAGATGTACCGCGGCGCCCCGGGGTCGTCGCCCAGCTTTTGCCGCAACCGCTTGATGGCCATGTCGACCAGTCGGGAATCGCCGAGGTAGTCGTAGCCCCAGACGCGCTCGAGAAGGATGTCGCGCGTCAAGACCCGGTCGGGGTGGCGGGCCAGGTCGAGCAGGAGCCGGAACTCGGTGGCCGACAGCGTCAGCTCCGAGCCGTTCTGCAGTACCCGGAAGGCGGCGCCGTCGATCTCGAGGTCGTGGATGCGGACGACGCAGGGCTGCTCGTCGACCCGCGCCCGGCGCAGCGCCGCCCGGACGCGGGCCACGAGCTCGGGGCCGTGGAAGGGTTTCGTGAGGTAGTCGTCGGCGCCGAGCTCGAGGCCGGAGACGACGTCGACGGTCTCGGAGCGGGCCGACAGCATGACGATCGGAACCTGCGAGACCCGCCGGATCTGCCGGCACACCTCCAGCCCGTCGAGCGAGGGCAGCACGATGTCGAGGACGACGGCGTCGAAGCGGTGCTGGCCGAAGACCTCGACCGCCCGGGCGCCGTCGTCGGCCGCCCACACACAGAGCCCGGCCCGCTGCAGCAGGAGCTCGGTCCCCTCGGAGATGACGGGATCGTCCTCCACCAGCAGGACATGCTCGTTCATCGGCGCATCGATCCTCTCGACGGGCTCAGCCGGTGAGGGCCATCGGGTCGGGGAAGGCTTTGGTCAGCGCCACGGCGGCGGCGATGTGCGACAGGTGGCTCAGGCCCTGGGGGAAGTTCCCCAGCAGTGCCCGCTGCGCCGGGTCGAACTCCTCGGCGAAGAGGCCGAGGTCGTTGCCGCAGCCGGCCGCCCGCTCGAAGACCTCCCGGGCCTCGGCCAGGCGCCCCTGGCCGACGAGGCCCTCCACCAGCCAGAAGCTGCAGGCGACGAAGGCCCCCTCCCGGCCTGACTGCCCGTCGTCGGCCCGGTAGCGGCGCAGCAGGCCGCCGTCGTCGAGATCCTCCCGGACGGCGTCGACGGTGCGGACCATCCGTTCGTCGTCGTAGTCGACGAAGTCGAACATCGGCAGGAGCAGCAGGGCGGCGTCGAGCTCCGTGCTCCCGAAGGCCTGGACGAACACGCCGCGCTGCTCGTCGTAGCCGTCGCGCTCGACGCGGGCCCGGATCTCGTCGCGGCAGGCGCGCCACTCGTCGACCGGCGCCTGGCGCAGGCAGGCCTCGGCCAGCCGCAGCCCCCGGTCGAGCGCCGCCCAGCACATCACCTTGGAGTGGACGAAGTGCTGCGGCTTGCCCCGCATCTCCCAGATCCCGCAGTCGGGCTCCTCCCACTGCTCGACGACCCGGTCGACGAGGCTGAGCAGGAACCGCCAGTAGTCGTCGTCGGACGAGTGGCCGCGCTGGTGCCAGCGCCAGGCCAGGTCGAGGACGTAGCCGTAGACGTCGAGCTGCATCTGCGTCGAGGCGGCGTTGCCGATGCGGACGGGCGACGACGACCGGTAGCCCTCGAGGCCGAGCTCCACCTCCGGGAGCCGGCGTTCACCGCCGAGGCCGTACATGATCTGCAGGGCGTCGGCGCTGCCCGCCGCGCTGCGTTCGACGAAACGCCGGAAGCCGTCGGCGTCGTCGCTGCAGCCGAGCTCCGTCAGGGACCGGACCGTGAACTGCGAGTCGCGGATCCAGCTGAAGCGGTAGTCCCAGTTGCGGCCGTGGCCCGGGCTCTCGGGCAGCGAGGTCGTCGGGGCGGCCACCACCGCTCCGGTGGGGGCGTGGACCAGGGCCCGCAGCACCGCCGCCGACCGGCGGGCCTCCGGGGCATAGGGGCCCCGCAGCGTGATCCGGCCGGCCCAGCGGCGCCACCAGGCGATCGTCTCCTCGAGCCGCCGGTCGAGCTCTCCGGCGCCGGGCACCTCCGGCGGGCTCGGATCGATCGCCTCGGCCGGGTAGTAGACGATCGACAGCCGGACGCGCTGGCCCGCCCGAACCGCGAACTCGGCGCAGAGGTCGTGCTCGTCGACCGGCCCGAGGCCGCCGTCGCAGCTGACCATCAGGGCGTCGTTGCCGCCGACCGCGCTGTAGATGCCGCCCGGCCCCTGCCGCTTGACCCACGGCCGCGTCTGGCCGTAGTCGAACCGGGCCTGCACCAGCGCCCGCATCTCGACCGTGCCGCTCAGTCCCTCGACGACCCGCAGCAGCTGCCGGTAGGGGTTCCCGCCCCCACCCCGACGCATGGTGAAGCAGTCGAGCAGCTTCGCCTCGCCGCCCGCCTCGTGGAAGGTCGTGGCCAGCACCAACCCTCCGTCGACGTACTCCCGGGACGTGTCGTAGGACTCGGCCGTCGGCTGGACCGAGCAGTGGCCACCCCGCTCCCAGTCGAGGAGCCGCCCGAAAACCGCCGCGTCGTCGAAACGGGGAATGCAGCACCAGTCGACCGAGGCGGTCCGGGAGACGAGTGCGGCACTGTGGCAGTCCCCGATCAGGGCGTAGTCCCCGATCGGGGGGTAGGGCGTGGGGCGGCTCACCGGAGTTCCGGTCACAGCTCGGTAACGCTCTCGGTCACCGCTCCGGGCTCGTCGTAGGCGCGGACGTCGCTCTCCGGCGGCAGGGACGGTTCGCCGGCCACCGACGGCAGCGTCAGCACCATGCACGTCCCTTCGCCGACCCGGGTGCGGACTTCGAGGGCCGCGCCGAGCCGGTCCACGTGCTGGCGGACGATCGACAGCCCGAGGCCGCTCCCCCCCGAGCCCCGCCCGGTCGTGTAGAACCGCTCGAAGAGGTGGGGGATGACGTCCTCGGGGATCCCGGGCCCGGCGTCGCACACCTCGACCACGCCGAGGTCGCCCGTCCGCCGGACGGTGACGCACACCCCGCGCCCGCCATGGTGGACGGCGTTGGCCACCAGGTTGACGATAATCCGTTCCAGCCCCCACCGCTCGGAGAGGACGACGACCGGTTCGCCGACGACCTCGACGTCGATGGGCCATTGGCCCCGCCGGGCGATGGTGGCGGCGAGGTCGTCGAGCGGCACCGGCTCCCAGGCGATGTCGTCGAGGCCGGCGTCGAGCCGACCCAGCTCCAGCAGGTTGAGGACGAGCCCCCGGAGCCGGGCCACGTCGGCCACCAGCAGCTCGGCCGGGCGACGGGCCCGCTCGGGCAGGTCGGCGATGTCCTCCTCGAGGAGCGAGGCGGTCGTGCTCATCCCCGCCAGCGGAGTCCGCAGCTCGTGGGCGGCGAACGTCGTGAAGCGCTTCTCCCGGTCCCGGGCCTCCGAGAGGGCGGTGATCTTCTGTTCCAACGCCTCGGCCATCTCGTTGAAGTAGGAGGCGAGGGCGCCGAACTCGTCGTCGGTCTCCGCCCGCAGCCGGGTCGACAGCAGCCCTTCGGCCAGCGACCGGGCCGCCCCGGCGGCCGCCCGTACCGGCCGCAGCGTGACGAGGGCCATCCGGCGGGCGACGAGCGCGGCGAGTCCCATGAGGACCAGCCAGCCGAGGAACAGCCAGTCCCGTACGGTGTTGAGGCTGTCGATGAGGCCCTGGCGGGAGTAGAAGAAGTACAGCTCGACACCGGTTCCCGCCGGCCGGCCGGCGGTCACGAGGTACGGCGTGCCCCGCACGGTGGTGGTGGCCATGACGATGCCGCGGTCGTTGACGGAGCGGCGCAGCCCGGCCGGCACGTCGCCGGGGCCGAGGCCGGGCAGCGACGCCTCATTGGCGCCGCCGGGCCCGATGGCCAGGCTCTCCACGCCGCCAAGCTGGCGGTAGATGTCCGACAGGTGGCCGAAGCCGGTCGGGAACGGCGCGTTGGCGGTCAGCGCCAGGTCGATGCGGGTCTGGTAGACGGCCCGGTCGGTGAAGGACCGGGTGCGGTAGTGCCGGCCGGCCAGGTAGGTCCCGCCGGCCAGGAGCCCGGAGCTCACACCGACGACGCCGACGAACACCCACGTGAGCCGCCGCCGGAAGCGGTTGGGCAGGGCGACGCCGGCCGCCGCCGGCCGGGCGGCGGGCGCGTCGTCGTCGACGTCCCAGGGGACGCCGGGCCGTTGCGGCTCGGAGCGCTCCCGCCTCGACCGGAGTTGTCGCCCGCCCATCGTGGCCACATGTACCCGGCGAGGGCCTCGCCGACGCAGTCCGCCGGTCTCACGGGGCGGGGGACGGGCCTCGGCCGTCGGTCCACTGCAGCGAGGCGTGGACCGAGGCCACGTCCGTCGGGTAGGTCCGGGTGGCCAGGAGCAGCAGCCCGGCGTTGGCCGCGAGGGCGGGGAGCATGATCAGCATGGTCAGCTGGAGGCCGTGGTGGCCCCCGCCGCTCAGGTGGTCGGCGAGGAAGCCGAACAGGAGCGGGGCGATCGCCTCCCCGCCCGTCCGCAGCACCGTGCGGATCGCCTCGGCCCGGCCCCACAGCGCCGGGTGGATGATGTCGAGGCGGACGGCGTCCATCGGCGGGTTGGGGGCGCCGAGCCCGACGCCGCCGACGACGAGGAGCGGCGCCGCCACCGCCAGCGAGTGGACCAGCAGGGCCGGCAGGGCGACGGCGGCGGCCAGGCCGAAGCCGGCTGCGGCCACGAGCAGCCGGGCGTTGAGCAGGCCCCGGGCGAGGAGGGCGTCGCCCAGCCGGCCGCCGGCGATCAGCCCGACCACGCTGCCGACGCCGACGATCGGCAGCAGCACCGACGAGGTCGACTGGCTGAGCCCGTACTGGTGCACGGCGAAGACGATGGCGAACACCTTGAGCCCGGCGAGGAAGAAGTACCCGACCGTGCTGGCCAGGATGACGATCACGTTGGTGCGGACCCGCAGCACGTAGCGGCAGGCTTCCCAGAGCGACATCTCGGTGTCGTCGCCCCGCAGGACGGTGCGGGGGTCGGGCTTCACCCGCGCCCGGGCGATCTGGGCGGCGGCCGGCCCGCCGCCGTTCGAATCGCCGGCGTTCGAATCCTCCGGAGGGCCGCCGCCGCTGTTGGCCTCCTCCTCGTGGCAGGCGCCCCGGGGCGGCTCGGGCAGGTGCCAGAGCGGCAGCACCAGCGTCGCTCCCACGAGCCCGAGGATGACGAAGAGCCATCGCCACGACAGCACGGCGATGGCCGCGCCCACGAGCAGGTAGCCGATCCCGAGCCCGACGAGTTCACCGCTGTCGATCCAGCCCAGGATCCAGCCCCGGCGGCGGGGCGGGTAGAGGTCGCCGGTGAGCGACGAGGCCGTCGGGCCCGACGTGGCCGTGACGGCCCCCAGGAACACCCGGGTCAGCACCAGCATGAGGAACGACACCGCCAGGCTGGACAGCGCCATGGCCACTGCCCACAGGGCCACGCTGGCCGCCAGCAGCCTGGTGCGGCGGATCCGGTCGGTCAGGACGCCGGCCGGCAGCGTGGCCGCCGCCCCGACGATGCTCACCACCGAC
>JAICYE010000243.1 GCA_025934385.1 Acidimicrobiia bacterium
CTCGGCAGCGCCAGGCGGGGGCAGACGGCGTCGGCGCCATAGCCGAGGAGGCAGGCGACGGCGGCGACGTCGCGGGCGTCGCCGGTGTCGACGACCACCGAGGCGTCGGACCGGAGGCGGGTGGCGATCAACCGGTGGTGCACGGCGCCGGTGGCCAGCAGGCCCGGCACGGGCGCCCGGTCGGGGTCGATGCCGGTGTCGGCCACGACGACGACGGCCGCGCCGTCACGCACGGCCGCATCGGCCTCCTCGGCCAGGCGGGCGACGGCGGCGCCGAGTCCGGCCGGCCCGTCGGTCACCGGGAACGTGGCGTCGAGGCGCACCGCCGGGAACGGCGCCCGCTCCGGGTCGAGCAGATGGTCGACGGCGTCGGGGTAGAGGAAGAACGTCGGCAACTCCAGCAGCCGAGCCGCCTCCGGCCCTTCGGAGAGCAGCGCCCGGCGCGGCCCGAGGCAGGTCCGCAGCGACATCACCAGCCGTTCCCGCAGGTGGTCGATCGGCGGGTTCGTGACCTGGGCGAAGCGCTGCTTGAGGAAGTGGTGCACGAGCCGAGCCCGGGTGGCCACGGCGGCGAACGGCGTGTCGTCGCCCATCGAGAACGTCGGTTCCTTGGCGTCGGAGGCCATCGGTTTGAGGACCATGGCCACCTCCTCCTTGTTGACGCCGAAGGCCACCTGGGTGCGGACGATGTCGGCCTCGTCGGCCAGCTCCGACAACGGCGAGCCGATCGGGAAAGGCCGCAGGCCCTCGTAGGCCCAGCGGGAGTACGGCGCCCGGCGGGCCAGCGTCCGCTTGATGGCGGCGTCGGTCACGACGCCGCCCCGGTCGGGATCGACGCAGAGCATCTGGCCCGGGCCCAGCCGGCCCCGCCGCACCCGGCCGTGGCCGGCCACCGGCACCGCCCCGACCTCCGAGGCGCAGACCACGAAGCCGTCGTCGCACACCTGGAAGCGCAGTGGGCGCAGCCCGTTGCGGTCGAGCGCCGCCCCGGCGACCCGGCCGTCGGTGAAGATCAGCCCGGCCGGCCCGTCCCACGGCTCGGCCAGGCAGGCGTGGTAGCGGAAGAAGTCCCGCACCTCGGCGGGCAGCTCCCGGCTGCCCTCCCAGGCCTCGGGGACGAGCATCGCCAACGCGTGGCGGACATCGCGACCGCCCCGCACCAGCAGCTCCACCGCGCTGTCGAGCTTGCCGGAGTCGGAGTCCTCGGGATCGAGCAGCGGCGAGAACAGCTCCTCGGGCCCGAGGCCGGCGTCCTCGGTGCCGAGCCGGCCCCGGGCCGCCATCCGGTGCTCGTTGCCCCGCAGCGTGTTGATCTCGCCGTTGTGGCACAGGTAGCGGAAGGGCTGGGCCCGTTCCCAGGCCGGGGTCGTGTTGGTCGAGAACCGGGAGTGGAAGACGCACAGCGGCGCGTCAAAGTCGGCCGCGGCCAGGTCGGGATAGAAGCCGGACAGCCCGTCGCTCATGACCAGCGCCTTGTAGAGCACGGTGCTGAACGACCAGCTGGCGAAGTAGTGGCGGACGCCGGCGGCCCGGCAGGCGGCCTCGGCCCGGCGCCGGGCCCGGAAGCAGCGGCGTTCGGCTTCGGCGGCGTCCACGCCGCCCGCATCGACGGGTGGGAGCGCCAGGATCGCCTGGCGGAAGGCCGGAGCGCTGCGGCGGGCGGCCGCCCCCAGCCGGGTCTCGTCGGTGGGGACCGTCCGCCAGCCGAGGAGGACGAGGCCCTCGGAGGCACAGGCTCCGGCCACCGCCTCCTCCGCGGCCCGGCGGTCGCCGTCGTCGGCGGCGTCGAGAAAGGCGCTCACGACGCCGAGTGTCGCGGCGGCCCGCCCGGGAACCTCGAGCCCCGCCTCGCCGGCCACCCGGGCGAAGAACACCTGCGGGATCGGCACGAGGATCCCGGCGCCGTCGCCCGACACGCCGTCGGCGGCCACCGCCGACCGGTGGCGGACGCAGGCCAGGCCGGCCAGGGCAGCGTCGAGCAGGGCCCGGCTCGCCCGTCCCTCGGCGTCGGCGACGAGGCCGATGCCGCAGGCGTCGCGATCGAACCGGGCGGGCGGGCGGAAGGAGCTCATGGGACCTCTCGTCGTCGTCGGTGGGGTCCGGGCGCGAAAGAAGCGCCGTCCCTGCACCTCTGGCGGTTGGGACGACGCCACTGTCGTGACCCTCATGATACCCGGATGGGCGCTTCCCTCAGGCGCCCGCCTCGAGCAGGTCGGCGAACGACTCGGCCAGGGACTCCATCAGCGCCCCCGGGTCGGTCACCGCCGCCGGGTCGAGGTTGACGCCCAGGTGGAGCCGGTCATCGCAGGTGAGGAGGGTGAAATTGACGGCACAACCAACCCTCGGGCCCATCGGCCAGCTGGCCTCGACCGGGGCACCGGCCATGAACCGGCCCGACCGCAGCCCGGGGACGATCGAGGCGGCGAAGTCCACGGTGCGCACCTGGGCCCGCAGCGCCGGGACCAGTACCGAGGCCGGGAGGAGGCTGAAGAGTCCGGCCAACGGCTCGGCCATCGTCAGGCCCGGCTCCGTGGCCACGCTCTCCAGCGCCCGGCGGACGGCGGCCACCCGTAGGGCCGGGTCCTTCGGCCCGAGGGGCACCACGACCCGGGCGGGGGCGAAGCGGTTCCCGCCGATCGGCGCGGCGGCGATGGAGACCGGTCCCGGGCTTCCCCGCAGCCTCACCGGGATGGCCATCCGGAGCGACTCGCAGGGGGCGCCCATCCGCTCGTGGTACGTGAGGAGGGCGCCGGTGACCCCGGCCACGAAGACGGCGTTGCGGCCGGCGCCGAGGGCCCGGGCGGCCTGGCGGACGGCGGCCAGCTCGAAGCTGGCGGTCTCGAAGCGCCGGGCCAGGGAACGCCCGACCATGAGGGGCGACAGCGGCCCTCCGGCCACCACGACCTGGTCGGCCACCGACCGGGCCGTCCGCCGGGCCCGTTCGGCCAGGATGCGGAGATCGTCGCCGGTCGACCCGGGCAGCGTGGTGGCCAGCTCCACCCCCCTGCGGGCGGCGGCGACGCCCTGCCCGAACCGGTAGGCCAGAGCGCCGCCGACCTCCCCCAGCGGGCCGGCCACACGGTCGACCCAGGAACCGTCGCGCTCGTGGCCCGCCCCGGCGTCGGCCGAGGCACCCCACCCGTCGAGCGGCCGGGGCCCGATGTCGACGTCGGCCGGCGAGAGGATCTCGGGATGGCGCCAGATCAGGGGGTCGGGCGCCGGCCGGCCGGGCGCGGGACGGGCGGCGGCGACGTCGCCCCTGCCGGGGGACGGGCTGCGCTCCAGGAGGGTGCGCAGGAGCTTCATCCCCCCGACCCCGTCGGTCAGCGTGTGGTGGAGGCGCTGCAGCACGGCTGCCCGGCCCCCGGCCAGGCCTTCCACCACCGTGAGCTCCCACAGCGGCCGGGCCCGATCGAGGGGCATGGCCGCCAGCTGGGCGGCCAGGTCGAGCAGCTGGCGGGCCTCGCCGGGCGGGGGCAGCGACAGCCGGCGGAGGTGGTAGCCGAGGTCGAAGTCGGGGTCGTCGGCCCATTGCGGCGGCGCCAGGCCGAGCGGAGGCCGGGCGACCCGCTGGCGCAGCGGGGGGAAGGCGGCGATGGCCCGCTCCAGGCCGGCCCGGAGGCGCTCGGCGTCGGGCGCCGACTCGAGGAGGGTCACGTTGGTGAAGTCCGACCGCAGGACGGGGTCGGACTCCACCACCCACATGATGGCCTCGGCGTCGTTCATCCTCGCGGCCATGAGGTTCCTTTAACGGCGCATCCGGTGCCGGGCAAGACGGACGATTGTGCCATCAGGGGCGCCTCGGCGGGAAAGAAGGCCGGTGACCAGCCCGATCGGGCCAGGGAAAAGCTGTTGCGCCGTGGTCGCCGGATGGCGCGGCGGGGCCATTGAGCAACAGAGGCTTGACCCCGACACTGCGATGGTGGCCTCACCGAGGGGCCCTGAGCGAAGCGAAGATCCCCGTCGCCGCAATGTGGTCGCCTGGCGGCGGGAGGAGCAAGTGGCGAACCCGGCGCTCGCACGTTTTTCGTCCACCTCGCGCCGGAGGTCTCGTTGCTTCTCGCCCCCTGCACCCGCCGTGCCCGCGCCGCCGCCCTGAGCCTCGCTCTGGCGGCGCCGATCGTGGCCGCCACCGCCGCTCCCGCCTTCGCCTCGGGCGAGTCGACATCGGCCGTCCTGACCTCGCCGACCACCGGCTCGGCCTCGACGTTCACCTGGTCCTACACGTTCCATCAGGGGGCGGGTCACGGGCTGTCCAACGTGGCCATCGGCTTCTGCTCGGCCGACATCCTGGCCGACGTGGTCTCGGCCGGACCGTCGGGCGAGGTCTTCAAGACCGGCAACGTCCCGGGCGGGCACACGGGCTTCGGGGCCGGCGTCAAGTTCGGCGTCACCGCCACCACCGGCACGCTGACCGTGACGTTCGCCCACCCCCACGCCATCTCGGCCGGCGGCCTGCGGGTGCAGTCGCACTCCGGCGACGGCCAGACCGGCGACACCATCACCACCGCCTCCGGCCCCGGCCCCTGCCCGGGCGACGAGACTCCGACGACGACGTCCTCGACCACCACCACGACCACCACCACGACGACCACGGTCACGACGTCGTCGGATCACGACGACACGCCGACGACAACGACGACGACCACGTCGGGCGGTGACGACCCGACCACCACGACGACGGCCGGAGTCGGCGACCCGGACGCCATCAGCGACCCGTTGCCCACCACGACCACCACGACCGAGGCCCCGGCGACCGTCGTCGGCGAGACAACGACGACGA
>JAICYE010000373.1 GCA_025934385.1 Acidimicrobiia bacterium
CGGGCAGGACGATCTCCGACTCCGCCGCCGGGTCGGCGCTGACCGGCGCCTCCATCGCGGCCGGCGGCTCGGCCGCGGCGGCCGGCGGGAACTCGACGAAGTAGACCTTGGCTGTCGGGCCCTCAGCGTCGCCGGCCTGATCGGCAACGGCGGAGTCGCTGGTCGGGCCGGTGCCGACCGGGCTTTCGCGCAGGGTGGCCAGCGCGCCGGCCAGCACCTGGCTCACGCCGGCCAGCCGGTCGAGGACCCGGTTCTGGGCCTGCTCCATCTCGATCAGCCGGGCGTCGGCGCCGGCCAGACGTTCGCCGGCCTGGCGGCGGGCCTGGGCCACGATCTCCTGTGCCTGCCACTCCGCCTCGGCCCGCAGCCTGTCGGCCTCCATCCGGGCCTCGTCGAGGATCCGCCGCCCTTCCTCGCAGGCGGCCCGCACCTCGGCCTCGGCCTCGGTCCGGAGGCGGGCGGCCTCGACCTGGGCGTCGCCCTGCATCTTCTCGGCGGTCTCGGCCGCCGCCTGCAGCACCGCGCCGATCTCGTCGGCCAGCCGCCGATAGCTCTGCCCCGCCTGTTCGATCATGTGACCCCCCAGCCGCACCGATCGCTGAAACTCCCCGTCAGGGAGATTCGCCACGAACGGCGCAACTCCTGCCAATTGCCGCGAATGGTTCAGCGGCCGGTCAGTCGGCCCGGTGGGGACGGAGGCTGCCGGCCACCGCCTGCAGGTCGGAGGCCGGGAGGTCGCCGGAGACGGTCACGACGATGTCGCCGGTGACGCCCCAGAGGTGGGGCCGGACGGGCGCGTCGACCGCCACCTGGCCGTCGAGCGGCGGGCGGCCGTCGAGTTCGAGGTGGACGGGCCGGGTGTCGAGGGTCAGCCCCTCGGCGCCGAGCGGGTCGTCCCACTGGGCGTCGCCCTTGGGCCGCAGGGTGACGGTGAACTCGGCGGCGCCGTTGCGCCACGTCATGGCGACGACGTGGGTGGCCGGAGGATTCATGCCTTCGGGCCCGGTGGACGACGGGACGTCACCATCGACCGAGACCGCCTGCGGCGTGAACCCGGGCGGGACCTGGCTCGGGACCAGGAGGTCATAGGGGACGTCGGCCGCGGCCTGGTCGAGCGTGCGGGGCACGAATCCGATGGCGACGGTCTGCATGTGGGCGCCCGGCGGCGGGTCGAGCCGGTAGCGGGACCGGTCGATCTGGTCGCTGGCCGTAATTTCGCCGGCCGAGAAGTTCGTCGTGGTCGTTCCGGTGGCTTTGCTGAAACGAGTGAGGCCGAGCAACACGCCGCTGGCCTGGTCGACGTCGGCGATGGCGTGATCAGGGGCGCCGTCGCCGCCAAGGCGATCCTGCACGGTCGGACCGTCGTAGTGCCACGTCGGCCGACCTGCCACGCTGCCGGTCGTGATGCGGCTGTCGCCGGCCCGGGCCAGGGCAACCACGAAGTCGGCGATCGGGCCGAGCGGGTCGGGCTTGGTGATGCGCTGGTCGGGACCGCCGGTCGGGACGCCGGTGGTGACGAAGGCGTTGGGGTGGGCCGGCGAGGCAGTGGCGCCCTTGCTCACGATCTCGACCTGGCGGCCGGTGGTGGCGTCGTAGGCCATGTCGTCGCTACCGTCCGTCGCGGTCCATCGGAAGCTGCCGTCCCGGGCCAGCGTGAGTCGCCAGACGCGGCAGCAACCGGGGGGACCCATCCAGGCCTCGATTCCGGTGAACGTCGCCGAGAACTCAGCCGGTGCAGCGTTGGTGGCGGACGGCGGCACAGTGGTGCCCGGGGCCGGCGCCGGCTTCGTGCCCGGCGAGCGGCCGGCGGCGTTGACCTGGCTGCCGTTGTCGCTGCGCCGGACGACGGTGACGGCGCCGGCGGCGCCCACGACCACGGCCACCGCCGCGGCTGCGGCCAGCAGCGGGCGACCGCTCCGGCCACCCCGGCGCCGGTCACGCCGGCTCCGCCGTTCGTCGAGGGTGACGGGCTCGACGCCGGCGGCCTCGCCGGCGGCCTCGCCGGCGGCGGGGGCATCGCCGAGGGGGGCGGCGCGCGCGGTGCGGGCGGCCGCACCGGCGGCCGTTCGCTGGGCGAGAACGGCCGGGTCATCGGTGCGGGCGGCCGCACCGGTGGCCGCCCGCACGGCGAGAACGGCCGGGTCGGCGACGGCGGCGATGCGCTCGTCGAGGCGGTTCCAGAATTCCGGGCCGTGGTCGGGCACGGGCGTCCCGGAGAGTGCGGCGCCGAGGGCGGCGTCGCGGCCGGACCCGCCGGGGCCGTCCGGCCTGTCGGGGCGGGACTTCTCGAGGCGGGGCTCGTCGGGCTTCATCGGAATTCTCCTTCGCTCAGGGCGGCCCGCAGCGCGGCCCTCGCCCGGGACAGGCGGGAGGCGACCGTTCCGGCCGCCACGCCGAGGACGGCGGCGGCGGCGTCATAGTCGAGACCCTCGGCGTCGACGAGCAGCACGGCCGCCCGCTGGTCGACCGGCAGGGCGGAAAGGGCCCGGGCGAGGTCGGCGCGGGCCACGGCGGTGGCGGCCGGCTCCGCGCCGGCGCCCCGGGCCACGACGTCGGCGGCCGGCTCCGCGCCGGCGCCCCGGGCCACGACGTCCCGCCCGTCGGCCGCCCCGGTCTCGTGGCGGGCCTCCCGGCGCAGGTGGTCGACGCAGGCCCGGTAGGTGATGCGGTAGAGCCAGGTGCCGAGGCCGGCCTCCTCCCGGAATCCCGGTAGGGCCCGGAAGGCGTTGACGTAGGCCTCCTGGAGGGCGTCGTCCATGGCCGCCCGGTCGGCGAGGAGCCGGTAGGCCAGCGCCCGGAGGCGGTGGTCGTAGTGGCGCACCACCGCCGTGAAAGCCCGCTGGTCGCCGCGCCTCGCCCGCTCGAGGACGTCGGGCGCCACCTCGTCGCCGCGCAGCATCGGGCCGGCGGTGGGGCTCACCGGCGGCCGGTTCGTTCGTCGTTCACGGCGGGTTGGACGCACGCGCTCGCTGATTCCTTCCCTCGATTCGCCGGGAATGTTCCAGGTCGTGTTCGAAGAGAACCCCGCCTGACCCCGATTCTGGGCAGGGAAAACCGCGGAATCCGCGGAAAATCCTGCCGAGAATCGGGGGACGGGTTCAGTCTCCGCTGGGGCCGGACAGCCGCAGGCGGCCCAGGCGGAGGGCGGCGATCACGAGGGCCACGGCGGCGATGATCACCAGGCGCACGATGGCCGGGCCGCCCTCGGGGATGCCGGCCCGGTGCAGGGTGCCGGCGGCGTCGGGGCCGAGGCGGGCGTAGACGGCCCGGGACTCCCAGCCCGGGCACCACTGGGCCAGCCCCGACAGGGCCGTGCCGAGGAGTCGCTC
>JAICYE010000229.1 GCA_025934385.1 Acidimicrobiia bacterium
CGGGATGGTGCGCTACCCGGACATCGACCTCGGCGACCAGATGACCCAGATGATGATCGCCCAGCGGGGCTACGAGGCCAATCTCTCGGTGATCGACCGGGCCAAGGACGCCTACCAGCAGGCGCTGTCGATCGGACGCTGACGATGACCATCGCCGCCATCGGCGCCAGCGCCGTCCCGCTGCCCACGACTCCGACGCTTCCCACCACCGGCCAGGTCGGCTGGACCGGCGGGTTCCCGGACCTCCCGGGGGCCACCGATCCCACCGCCGTCACCGGTGCGGGGTCGGCGAACGCGTCGAGCTTCGGGCAGATGCTCGGCCAGGCCGTCGACGGCCTGCAGGCCGCCCAGGCCAAGGCCGACCACCTGGCGGTCAGCGCCGCCACCGGCGACCTGACCAACGTCCACGACTACATGATCGCCGCCACCGAGGCGTCGCTCGATACCGAGCTCACCGTCGCCGTCCGCAACAAGGCCGTCGACGCCTTCAACCAGATCATGAACATGGGGGTCTGAGGACGGTGCCGGGCACGTCGAAGTTCGATCTCACCGCGCTCCGGCGCCGGGGGGCCACCGTCTGGTCGGGGTTCACGTCGGGCCAGAAGACGATGCTGATGCTGGCCATGGCCGCCGCCGTCATCGGCGGCTACTTCTTCACCAAGTGGGCCGGCCAGCCGACGATGGCGCCGCTCTACAACAACCTGAGCCAGACCGACGCCAGCTCCATCACCACCCAGCTGACGAGCAAGGGCGTCGGCTACCAGCTGGCCGACGGCGGGGCCACGATCATGGTCCCCCAGGCCCAGGTGTACCAGCTCCGCCTCGACATGGCCTCCAAGGGCCTTCCGACCGGCGGCGCGCAGGGCTACTCGCTGCTCGACAAGCAGGGCATCACGACGTCGGAGTTCACCCAGCGGGTCGACTACCAGCGGGCCCTGGAGGGCGAGATGGCCCGCACCATCGGCGCCATCGACGGCGTGCAGGGCGCCGACGTCCACCTGGTGATCCCCACCGACGACGTCTTCGCCGACGACTCCCAGAAGCCCAGCGCCTCCGTCCTCCTGAAAGCCGCGCCAGGGAAGAAGTTCACCTCCGACCAGGTGCGCTCGATCGTGAACCTCGTGGCCGGCAGCGTGCAGGGCCTCGACCCGACGGCGGTGACCGTCGCCGACTCCTCGGGCCACACCCTCTCGGCGCCGGGCGACGACGGCCTCGACGCCTCCGGCGACCAGGCCACGCAGACGTCGACGTTCGAGGACTCCCTGGCCCGCAGCATCGAGGACCTGCTGTCGCCGGTCACGGGTCAGGGCGGCGCCGTCGTGCGGGTGAAGGCCGACCTCAACTTCGACCAGCGCTCCACCACCACCGAGTCCTTCGCCACTCCGCCGGCCGGCCAGACGTCGCCGGTGGTGAGCTCCAACACCTCCAAGGAGACCTTCTCCGGTCCGGGGGCGGCCAGCGCCGCCGGCGGCGTCCTCGGCACGACCGGCGGCCAGGCGCAGAGCGCCACCCAGGGGGCGGCGTCCTCGGCCAACAGCTACCAGAAGGACACCTCCGACCAGAGTTTCGCCGTCGGCAAGGTGACCGAGCAGGTCAAGTCGGCGCCGGGCACGGTGACGCGCCTGTCGGTGGCCGTCCTCCTCGACGACAAGGTCAAGGTGCCGACCGACCAGATCAACAACCTCGTCACCGCCGCCGCCGGCCTCGACACCAAGCGGGGCGACGTCGTCTCCGTCCAGGCCATGACCTTCGACCACAGCGCCGCCGACGCCGCCACCAAGGAGCAGAAGGCCGCAAGCGAGGCTCGGGGAAAGGCCGAGTTGATGAACCTGTTGCGCACCGTCGGCGTCCTACTGATCGTGCTGGTGGCGCTGTTCCTGGCCTGGCGCAGCGCCAAGAAGGCCGGCGTCAGCCGCTACCCGCTGCCCGGCGTCCTGCCGGCCGGGCCGGTGCCGGCCGAAGCGCTGCACGCCGCCCTCACCGCCATCGGGGCCGGCCCACCGGCCGGCGGCGGAGCCGGCCTCGACGCCCTGGAGCGGGCGGCCGACGCCGGCGACCGCTTCGAGCGGGGTGCGCTGCCCAGCGGGGCGGCCCTCTCCGGCTCGCCGGACGTCAACGAGGAACTGGCCGAGCTCATCGACCGCCAGCCCGACGAGGTCGCCTCGATCCTGCGGGGCTGGCTGGCTGACCGGAGGTCATGATGGCCCGCGACCGCGCCCTGACCGGCGCCCAGAAGGCGGCGGTCTTCATCCTCCACATGGGCAAGGAGCGTTCCGCCGAGGTGCTCCGCTCCATGCGGGAGACCGAGGTGGCCGAGATCATGGCCGAGGTCGCCCGCATGCGGACGGTCCACAGCGCCCTCGTCGAAGAGGTCGTCGGCGAGTTCCGGGACATGGCCGACGCCAAGGTCACCGTCACCGCCGGCGGCCTCGAGCGGGCCCGCAGCCTGCTGGTGGAGAGCCTCGGCGGCGACAAGGCCACCGAGATCCTCGATCGGGTCACGGCGTCGCTGATCGAGCTGCCCTTCGAGTTCCTCCGCCGGGCCGACCCCCGCCAGGTGCTGTCGTTCATCGCCGACGAGCATCCGCAGACGATCGCCCTCGTGCTGGCCTACATGACGCCCGACCAGGCGGCCATGGTGATGAGCGGCCTGGCCGAGGACCTGCAGCGCGACGTCGCCATGCGGCTGGCGGTGATGGACCGCACCAGCCCCGAGGTCGTGGCCCACGTGGAGCAGATGCTGGAGCGCAAGCTGTCGTCGGTGCTGCAGCCGAGCGAGCTGTCCTCGGTCGGCGGCGTGCAGAGCCTCGTCGATATCCTCAACCGCTCCGACCGGGCCACCGAGCGGCTGATCCTCGAAGGACTGGAGAACCGGGACACGGACCTGGCCGACGAGGTCCGTCAGCGCATGTTCGTCTTCGAGGACATCGCCGGCCTCGACGACCGCTCCATCCAGCTCGTCCTTCGCCAGGTCGACTCCAAGGAGTTGGCCGTGGCGCTCAAGGGCGTGCGCCAGGAGGTCCGCACCGCCATCACCCGCAATATGTCGGAGCGGGCCGGGGCCAACCTGCTGGAGGAGATCGCCCTGCTGGGCGCTGTCCGCCTCAAGACCGTGGAAGAGGCGCAGGGCGCCATCGTCCGGGTCGTGCGGGCCCTGGAGGAGTCGGGCCAGCTGGTCCTCGTGAGGAGCGCCGATGAGTTCGTCGAGTAGGACCAGAGTCCTGCGCGGCGTCGCCTTCACCCGGGCGTTCTCGCCGCTCGACGCCGAGCTGCCCGGGCCGCCGGTCGACATCGACCCGGCCGTCGCCGCCGCCGAGGAGCGGCGCGGCTACGACGACGGCTTCGCCGCCGGCCTGACCGAAGGACTCGCCGCCGGGCGGGCGGCCGCCGCCGCCGACTCCGCCTCGGCGTCCGCCCGACTGGAGGCGGCCGCCCGGTCGCTGGCCGGCGCCGCCGACGAGCTCCGCCGCCGCCAGGCGCTGGAGCTGGCCGGCCTGGAGGACGCCCTGGCCCGGGCGGCCGTCGATCTCGCCGCGACGATCATCGGGCGGGAGCTCGAAGTGTCGGCATCCCCCGGGGCGGACGCCCTGGCCCGGGCGCTGGCGCTGGTGCCGGCGGGGTCCACGGCCGTGGCCCGGCTGCACCCGTCCGACGTTGCCGCCTTGGGGGGCGAGCCGTTCGGCGATGCCCCCGGGGCCTTGACGCTGATCGCCGATCCGGCGGTAGAGCAGGGCGGCTGCCTTCTCGAGGTCGGGGACTCCCGCATCGACGCCCAGCTCGGCTCGGCGCTCGACCGGGTGCGGGCGGCGTTGCTGGGGAGAGAGCGGTGAGCCCGGTGCGCGTGCTCGACGCCCGTCGAATGGCCTCCGCGCTGGAGGCCGCCCGGCCCCGCCGGTTCGGCCGGGTGGAGCGCGTCGTCGGCATCCACCTCGAGGTGGCCGGACTCGACGCCGCCATCGGCGACGCGGTCGTCATCTTCGCCCCGACCGGCAAGGTCGGCGGCGAGGTCGTCGCCCTCCACGGCGACCGGATCGTCTGCATGCCCTTCGGGGAGCTCCACGGCCTGCGGACGGGCGCCCCGGTCTGGACCCCCGGTCACCCGCCCACGATCTCCGTCGGCCGGCCGCTGCTCGGCCGGGTGCTCGACGGCCTCGGCCAGCCCATCGACGAACGACCGCTCCCGGCCGGGCTGGAGACGGTCACGGTCGAGGGGGCGGCGCCGCATCCCCTGCTGCGGGCCAACGTCGACCGGCAGTTGCCGCTCGGCGTGCGGGCCCTGGACACGCTCATCCCCTGCGGCCGGGGCCAGCGCCTCGGCATCTTCGCCGGCTCCGGCGTGGGCAAGTCTTCGCTGCTGTCGATGATCGCCCGGGGCACCGAGGCCCAGGTCTCGGTGCTGGCGCTGGTCGGCGAGCGCGGCCGGGAGGTGCGGGAGTTCCTCGAGCGCGACCTCGGTGCTGAGGGTCTGGCCCGTTCCGTCGTCGTCGTGGCCACCTCCGACCAGCCGGCGCTGGTGCGGCTGCGGGCGGCGTTCACCGCCACCCGCATCGCCGAATGGTTCCGGGACCAGGGGATGGACGTCGTCCTCATGATGGACAGCCTCACCCGCTTCGCCATGGCCCAGCGGGAGGTCGGCCTGTCGGCCGGCGAGCCTCCCGCCACCCGGGGCTACCCGCCGTCCGTGTTCTCGCTGCTGCCCCGGCTCCTCGAGCGGGCCGGCGCCGCCGAGAACGGTTCGATCACCGGGCTCTACACCGTGCTCGTCGACGGCGACGACATGGACGAGCCCATCGCCGACTGCGCCCGCTCGATCCTCGACGGCCACGTCGTCCTCTCCCGCAAGCTCGCCGCCGCCGACCACTACCCGTGCGTCGACGTGCTGTCGTCGGTCAGCCGGGTGGCCGGCGCGGTGACGACCGGCGAGC
>JAICYE010000194.1 GCA_025934385.1 Acidimicrobiia bacterium
CGTCGAGGAACCGCCGGATCACCGCCAGGGTGAACCCCCGGCGGCGGAGCTCCTTCACCCGGGCCATCCGGGCCAGGTGCTCGCCGGTGTACCAGGCGACCCGGCCCTCCCGCACGGGCGGGGGCAGCAATCGCTGCTTCTGGTAGAAGCGCACGGTGTCGACGGAGACCCCCGCCCGGCCGGCCAGCTCCTCCACCCGCATCCGGGCCGGGCTTCTCCGCATGAGCGGGAATTCTAGGAGTGATCGCTCCCGCCCTGCGATTTGGAAATGACTGGGCGACTTCGGACCGACCGCGCGGGTGGTAAACCATTGTTTCCGTGACGGGGGGCGACGACGGCCGGCTGCGGGAGGCCGAACAGCGGTTCCGGCTGGCCTTCGACAATGCGCCCATCGGCATGGCGCTGGTCAGCCCCGACGGCCGGTTCCTGGAGGTCAACCAGTCGCTGTGCGACATCGTCGGCTACCCGGCCGGCGAGCTCCTGATGAAGAGCTTCCAGGACATCACCCATCCCGCCGACCTCGACGCCGACCTCGTCCGCGTCCGCCGGATGCTGGCCGGCGAGATCCGGACGTACTCCATGGAGAAGCGGTACTTCCACGCCGCCGGCCGCGAGGTCCGCATCAACCTGTCGGTGTCGCTCGTCCGGGACGAGGACGACGAGCCCCGATACTTCATCGCCCAGATCGAGGAGATCACCGACCGCAAGCGCACGGAGGCCGCCCTCCGGCAGAGCGAGCAGCGCTTCGAGCGGCTGATCGAGACGTCGACCGAGGCGTTCATCGCCATGGACTCCGACGGGATCATCACCGAATGGAACCGCCAGTCCGAGGCCACGTTCGGATGGAGCCGGGCCGAGGCGGTCGGCCGCCGGATGGAGGACACGGTCATCCCACCGGCGCTACGGGAGGCCCACGTCGCCGGCCTGGCCCGCTACCGCACCGAAGGCGTCGGGCCGGTCCTCGGGCGCCGCCTGGAGCTGGAGGGCCGCCACCGCGACGGCCGTGAGTTCCCCGTCGAGCTCACCATCTGGGCCGTCGGCACCGGGCCCGACGTGTCGTTCAACGCGCTGCTGCACGACATCTCCGAACGGCGCCGGACCGAGCAGCAGCTGTGGGAGCTGGCCCTCGTCGACGACCTCACGGGCCTGCACAACCGTCGGTCGTTCCTGCTCCTGGCCGAGCAGGCGGTCAAGGAGGCGGCCCGGGCCGGCCGGCCGGTGATCGCCCTGTTCGTCGACGTCGACCACCTCAAGGCCATCAACGACACGCACGGCCACTCCGAGGGCGACCGGGCCCTGGAATTCGTGGCCGGGGCGCTGCGGTCCGCCTGCCGGGAGTCCGACATCGTCGGGCGGCTCTCCGGTGACGAGTTCGCCATCCTGCTGGCCGAGGCCCATGAGAGGGACGGGCTGGAGGGGCGCGTGCGGGCCCGGGTGGCCGACGCCGCGGCGGCGTTCGGCCTTCCCCTGTCGGTCAGCATCGGGATGGCGTACTGCGAGCCGGGCGAACGCTGCGAGGTGGCGGATCTCGTCGCCCGGGCTGACCGGGCGATGTACGAAGAGAAAGCGGCCAAACGGCGCAATGAGCCCCGCAACGGCGGGTAGGAACCGCTAGCGTGTGTCGACCGGTGCAGCGGAGCACGAGTCAAGGGGCTGGGATTGGGCGTTCGCCTGGCGGACCGGGAGAGCGGGATGGCGGCCAAGCGCCCGCTCGTGGCCCTGGTGGTAGCAACAACCCTTGTCAGCATTGGGTTTCTGACGTTCCGGGGCTCCGGCCCGGGTCGTCGGGTGGAGGCCCGGGCCGGCGGGCCGTCGCCGGCTGCGCCCCTGCCCACCGGCCTCGGCGACGGCTCGGCCGACCCGACGCTGGTCAGCACCGGCCGTCCATCCCCGAAAGCGCCGAGGCCGGCCGAGATCGCCGCCATCGTCGGCGGGTCCGTCGTGCTGCTCGACGGCGGTGACGGCCACACCGTCCGCACGCTGGCCACCCACACCGAAGCGACGACCGGCGGCTTCCCGTACCTGGAGGGGGTATCACTCTCGCCGGACCGGAGGACCGTGTTCTACGCCCTGGCCGGCGACTGCGGCCCGGCCACCATCTACCGGGTCGCCGCCGACGGGCGCACGCCCCCGGAAGCGGTCCTCGACGGCGTGTCCCCGGCGGTGAGCCCCGATGGCCGCAAGCTGGCCTACGCCGTGGCCACGCCCGGCCCGTCCGCCGTGGGCGGCGCCATCGCCCCGGCCGCCGGCGCCGCCGCCGCTCCGCCGGACGGGCCGGAGGGCGCCGTCCGGGACCGGCGCTGCCAGAACGCCATCGTCGTGAGGGACCTGAAGACCGGCGCCGAGCGCACCTGGCGCTATCCCGACACACCCGACTACGGCGCGGCGCTGTACCGCGACGCCGTCGTCAGCGAGATCGCCTGGGCCCCGGACTCGACCCGGCTGGCCTACACGCTGTCGTACGAAGGCGACTCGCTCTCCATCCTCGACACCGACAAGGACAGCGACCTGTCGCAGACCGCCGAGGTCGTCGTCCCCGATGGCGGCGGCAACTCCAGCCACCCGGCCTGGCAGCCCGGGAGCGGGTTGCTGGCACTGTTCAACACCCGGTTCGAGTGCTGCTTCGACGACAACTACACCGGCCCGCCCCGGGCGCTGCTGCTCGACCCCGACCGCCGGATCGAGAGCGCGCTGCTCCCGGCCGGCCGACGGGTGTCGGCCCTCGACTTCGACGCCGGCGGCGCCCACCTCCTCTACGTGGAAGGCGGTCGCCTCTACCGGCGCAGCGGCCCGCAGGCGCCGGTCGCCCTGGCGGCGGGCGTGACCCACGCCGACTGGTAGCTTCGGCCGGGTGAGCGCGCCGCCGGTCGCCCGCAGGGCCCTGCGGATCTGCCCGCTGTGCGAGGCGGGCTGCGGGCTGGAGGTCGGGCTGGCGGCGGCCGGCGACATCGTCCGCATCCGGGGCGACCGCCACGACGTGTGGAGCGCCGGCTACCTCTGCCCCAAGGGTCCGGCCCTCAAGCACCTCCACGACGATCCGGACCGGCTCCGGGCGCCGGTCATCCGCCGCGGCGGCCGCCTCGTCGAGGTCGGATGGGACGAGGCGTTGTCCGAGGCCGGGCGCCTGCTTGGCTCGATCGTGGCCGCCCACGGGCGGCAGGCGCTGGCGGTCTACGTCGGGAATCCCAACGTCCACAACCTGGCCGGGCAGCTGTACCTCAAGCCGCTCATCAAGGCGCTGGGCACCGGCAACGTCTTCACCGCCAGCACCGTGGACCAGCGGCCGAAGGAGATCTCCTCGGCCCTGCTGTTCGGCGCGCCGATGAGCGTGCCCGTCCCCGACATCGACCGCACCGACCTGCTCGTGGTGCTCGGTGCCAACCCCCTGGATTCCAACGGCAGCCTCGCCACCAGCCCCGACTGGCCCGGGCGGCTGGCGGCCCTCCGGGCCCGGGGCGGGCGCCTCGTCGTCGTCGACCCCCGGCGGACGGCCACGGCCGAGCAGGCCGACGAGCACGTCCCCATCCGGCCCGGCGGGGACCCCTTCCTGTTGTTCGCCGTTCTCAACGTCCTGGCCGCCGAGGGGCTCGCCGACCCGGGGCCGGCCGGGCGGTGGCTCTCCGGCCTCGACGACGTGCTCGGCCTGGCGGCGCCCTTCACGCCGGAAGCGGTCGAGCCCGCCACCGGCGTCCCTGCGGCGACGGTGCGACGGCTGGCCCGGTCCCTGGCGGGGGCGCCGACCGCCTGCGTCTACGGCCGCATCGGCACCACCACCGCCGAGTTCGGGACGCTGGCGTCGTGGCTCGTCGACGCGGTCAACGCCGCCACCGGCAACCTCGACCGGCCCGGCGGCGCCATGTTCGCCAAGGCGGCGACCGGATCGGCCAACACCCGCGGCCCGGCCCGCACCGGCCGGCCGTTCCGCCTCGGCCGCCACCGCAGCCGGGTCCGGGGCCTGCCCGAATCGCTCGGCGAGCTGCCCGTCGTCTGCCTGGCCGAGGAGATCGACACGCCGGGCGACGGCCGGGTGCGGGGGCTCGTCACGGTGGCCGGCAACCCGGTGCTGTCCACGCCCAACGCCGACCGGCTCGACGCCGCCCTGGCCACACTCGACGCCTACGTGGCCGTCGATCCGTACGTCAACGAGACGACGCGCCACGCCGACGTGATCCTGCCGGTCCCGTCACCGCTCCAGCGGGGCCACTACGACCTGTTCCTGTCGCAGCTGGCGCTGCGCAACGTCGCCCGCTACACGCCGCCGGTCCTGACCCTCGAACCGGGGATGCCCGACGAGTGGGAGGTGCTGGCCCGCCTCACGCTGGTGGCCGGCGGGCTCGAAGGCGGCGCCCCCGCGGGCGGCGACCCCGCCATGGTTGACGACGGGCTCGTCCGGGCCCTGGCCGCCGGTGCGGTGGCCGACCCGTCGAGCCCGGTCCACGGCCGCGACGTCGACGAGCTCGTCGGCGGCCTCGGCCCGCGTCGGGGGCCCGAGCGCCTGCTCGACCTCCTGCTGCGGACGGGCCCCTACGGCGAGGCCTTCGGAGCTCGCCCGGGCGGGCTGTCGCTCGACGCCCTCCTGGCCTCGCCGCACGGCATCGACCTCGGGCCGCTCCAGCCCCGCCTGCCCGACATGCTGCGCACGCCGAGCGGGATGGTGGAGCTGGCTCCGGAACTGCTGGTGGCCGACGTGGCCCGGCTCAGGGCGGCGGTCGAGGAGCGCTGCGCCGGTGGCGGGGCGGGCCACGGCAACGGCCATGGCCCACTCACCCTCATCGGACGGCGCCAGCTCCGGTCGAACAACTCGTGGATGCACAACGTCGGCGTCCTCGTGAAGGGGCGGCCGCGGTGCACGCTGCTCATCCACCCCGACGACGCCGGGCGGCTGGGGCTCGTCGACGGCGGCTCGGCCGAGGTGGCCTCCCGGGCCGGGGCGGTCACCATCCCCGTCGAGGTGAGCGAGGCGATCCGGCCCGGTGTCGTCAGCATCCCCCACGGGTGGGGCCATGACCGGCCCGGCGTCCGCCTCGGTGTGGCCGGCCGCCACGCCGGCGTGAACAGCAACGTCCTCTCCGACGACGAGCTGTTCGACCCGCTGTCCGGCACCGCTGTCCTCAACGGGATCCCAGTGGCCGTCCGCCCCGCCCCGGCCTGACGCCTACGGCTGGGCCAGCAGGGCCTCCAGGCGGCGGGTGAACTCGCTCCGGGTGAGGACCTCGTCGGCGCCGGCGTCGCGCCCCGCCTGGAGGACGTCGGCCTGGACGTGCTCCCCGTAGGCCACCACCGGCACCCTGGCGCCGGCGGCCGCCGCCACCGCCTCCAGCGCTCCGCCGCCCGGCACCATCAGGTCGATGACGACGAGGTCGGCGCCGTCGAGGTTGGC
>JAICYE010000335.1 GCA_025934385.1 Acidimicrobiia bacterium
CGATGGTGGCGTCGAGCACCCGGGCCCGGGTGGCGGCGGTGCGCTCCTGCTGGGTACGCCGGGCCGGCGGAGCGACGGGGTTGCGGGTGGCGCCCATTCGAAGCAAGATACGCGCGCGCCTGTTTGTTTTTCAACGGACGGGCGGGGCCGAGGCGCAGGGAGGACGGCATGCGGGCGGCGTGGTCTCTCGTGATGGCCGCCGTGCTCGGATCGGTCGTCGTGGCCGCGGCGCCGCCCGGATCAGCAGGCCCGGCCGCCACCGGTGTGGTCGCTGGCGGCTATCGGGCGCAGTACCTCGTCCCGCCGGCCACCCTGCAGCAGACCGACGGCATCGCCCTCGACGGCCGGGGCGGCGCCTGGCTCACCCAGGCCCTGTCGAACCGGGTCATCCACGTCAGCCTCGCCGCCGGCGCCGTCACCCGCCTGGCCGACGAAGTCGACGCCGACCCCGTCCGGGTGCCCGACGACGTCGCCCTCGGCCCCGACGGGAACCTCTACGTCACCGCCATGCTCGACCGGGCCGTCGTGCGGATGTCGCCCGACGGCCGGCACCGGAAGGTCGTCGGCTCCAACCTCGGCGACGGCGGCTCGCTGACCAACGGCATCGCCTTCAACCGCCAGGGCCGGCTGTTCGCCACCGACCTGTCCTTCGCCGACCCCTCCCACCCCGGCGGCATGTGGGAGCTCGACCCGGCCGGCGTGAGGCCGCCCGTCCCCATCCTCCGCAACCTCCCGGCCCCCGAGGGCTTCGGCTTCGGGCCCGACGGGCTGGCCTACGTGCCGGAGATGTTCTCCGGCCGCATCGACGTGATCGACGTCGACGCCCGCACCGTCCGGCCGCTGGTCGACGGGTTCGGCTACCTGGTGGCCCTCAAGGTCGACGGCTCCGGCCGCCTTGTCACCATGGAGACCGACACCGGGAAGCTGTGGCGGGTCGACCGCACCACGGGGCGGCGCAGCTTCGTGGCCCAGGGCCCGCCCGGCCTCGACAACCTCGTCGTGGCCGCCGACGGCACGATCTACGTGACGAACTTCGTGGAGGGCAACGTCTGGCGGGTCGACGAGGCCCGGCAGGTGATGGTGCCGCTCCTCCCCGAGCGGCCGCTGGCGCTGCCGTTCTCGCTGTCGGAGGCGCCCGACGGCGCGCTGCTGGTGGGGGACTTCACCGCCGTCACCCGCCTGACCGCCGCCGGACCGGAGCGCCTCAGCCGGCTCCTCGTCGACGTCGGGGCGGCGTCGACGCCGGGGAAGGAGATCCAGCTGCTCACCCCCGGGGCGGTGCAGATCGGCGGCGCCGTGTACTACAGCGACTTCCTGCCGCCGGACGGGCGGATCTTCCGTCGCGACCTGGCCACCGGGCGCCGCGACCTCGTGGCCAAGGGCTTCGGCTTCCCCTGGACGGTCCGGGAGGGGCCGCCGGGCCATCTCCTGGTCGGCGACCAGGCCCTCGGGGCGGTGTTCGACGTGGACGTCGCCACCGGCCGCTCCGTGCCCGTTCTCCAGGGGCTGCGCAGCCCGTCGGGCCTGGCCTACGACCCGGCCGCCCGCACCGTCTACGTCTCCGATACCGGCGGCGGACGGGTGCTGGCCGTGAACCTGTCGACGCCGACGCCGTCGCCCTTCCTCGTCGCCACCGGCCTGGCCGGCCCGGAGGGTGTGGCCCTCGACCGGGACGGCACCGTCCTGATCGTCGAGGGCGACACCGGCCGGCTGTTCCGGGTCGTGGGGAGCGGCCGGCGGGACCTGGTCGCCTCGGGGCTCCCGACGCGGAGCACCGGCATCGGGCTGCCGCTGCTCAACTACTCGTCGGACGTGCTCGTCCGGCGGGACGGCACCATCGTGGTCAGCGGCGACGCCGACGGAAGTTTGGTGGAGCTCGTGGCGCGCTAAGCTGATTGGTGTTGGCTGTCCCCCGTTGGGGTCCGACGGCCATCTCCGAGGTACCGGGCACGGCCACCGCCAAGTGAAGGGGCCCGGTTCCGAGCGAAGCGGAGAGCGAAACTGAAGATCAACTTCGAGGCGCTGGCCTCCTCGGAGGCGGCTGGCTGTGCCACGAGCGCGGAGCTCGAGATCCTCCGGGGCCACCCGGTGGAGTGGCTTGACACGCTCCGCCGCCTGCTGACCGTGACCGTGTCGGCGCTGCGCAGCGCCGCCCACATCACCGGGCCGGAACGGCAGATGGTCCTCGACGACCTGACCGGCGAGCGCGACGCCCTGCGCCGGTCCCTCAACCGGCTGGCCCCCGACCTCTACCCAAAGGCGTTGCCCAAGGGCGAGAAGCGCCCGTCCGACGAGGGGCGCGCCGCCGGGCCGGCCCAGCCGGAGCTGCCGCCCACGCCCCCCGCCCTGCAGGGTTCGTGGCAGAACAACCGGATCGTGCTGTGGGCCGGCAGCGCCAGCGTCCCGCTGGTGGCGGCCGAGGAGCTCGACCGGCTGATGGCCGAGGCCGGGGCCGGCTCGATCGCCTGGGAGCCCCACCCCGGCATCCCCCTGCCGTCGGGCGGCAAGGCCCCGGCGGTATCGGCGGCGGTCGGCGAGGCCCTCGGCTGGCTGGTCGGGGTCGGCTCCGGGCAGCTGGCCACCGACGCCGCCCCCAGCCTGCGCTGGCTCGGCCGGGTGGCGGTGTGGGCCACCGAGTTGGTGGCCCAGGGGCGGGTCGTCCCGAGTCTGGTCGAGGCCAACCCCAACGGCGGGAGCGGAAAGGGCGGCCGGGCCGCGACCGGCGAGTACATGGTCCGCTGGGCGCCGGCGGTGCTCGAGACCGACCGGCTGAAGGAGTGCGTGTCCAAGATGCCGGGCGCCGTCGCGGCCCTGGAGCAGGCCGGCCAGCCCTACCGGATGTGCCGGGCTGTGCTCGGCGCCGCGGCCGACGCCGTCTGCCGGGCAGGGGCGGCCCGGCTGGTCACGCCGGCCACGGTGCCGGTGGCCCGGTCCCGCTCCGAGGTGTCGGAGGCGGTACTGGCCGGCCTGGCCGGCAAGCCGTTCACCGCCGCCGCCCGGGCGGCGTCGGAGATGGCCGACGACATGGCCCGGTGGACGACGCCGGTGACCAGCGACCGGGCCGCCCGCCTCACCGTCCGGCTCGCCCCACCGGAGGACGACGGCGGCTGGCTGCTCACCGTCGAGGCCAACGAGCCCGGCCCCGACGGCGGCGCATCAGGAGGGGGGCCATCAGGAGAGAGCACGGTCCCGCTGCCGGTGGAGGAGGTCCTCCACAGCGGCCGGCCGGCCCGGGCGGCGGCGGTGGAGACCGAGCTGCGCCGGCTGGAGCGGCTGCTGCCGGCCCTGCGCCGCCCCGCCCGGCGCCGGGGCCGGGTGGTCATGGACGGCACCGAGGCCTGGGACCTGATGACGGTCGGCGGCGCCGTCCTCGAGGCGGCCGGCTTCACCGTCCGGGTGCCGCTCCTGGCCAAGAAGCGGTCGACGCCCCGCCTCCAGCTCCACGCCGAGGCGCTCGGGGGCGAATCGGTGGTCGGGGCCCAGCAGCTGTCACGGGTGCAGTGGTCGGTGGCCGTCGACGACGTCACCCTCGACGCCGCCGCCATCCGCAAGCTGGCCCTCCAGGCCCGGCCGCTGGTCCAGACCAAGGGCGGCTGGGTGGAGCTCGACAAGGCCGACCTGGAGGCGGCGGCCGAGGCGCTGGCCGACCGGTCGAAGCGC
>JAICYE010000343.1 GCA_025934385.1 Acidimicrobiia bacterium
GAGGAGGCGGCGGCGACTCTGGAGCTGACCGAGCACCTCCAGCGCCTGCCAATCCAGCTTTCCGGCGGCCAACGCCAACGGGTGGCCATGGGCCGGGCCATCGTCCGCGAGGCCCAGGCGTTCCTCTTCGACGAGCCGCTGTCGAACCTCGACGCCAAGCTCCGCGGCCAGATGCGCACCGAGATCTCCCGCCTGCAGCGCCGGCTCGGGATCACCACCGTCTACGTGACCCACGACCAGACCGAGGCCATGACCCTGGGCGACCGGGTGGCGGTGCTGCGCAAGGGCGTGCTGCAGCAGGTGGCCACGCCGCGTGAGCTCTACGAGCGGCCGGTCAACCTGTTCGTCGCCGGCTTCATCGGGTCGCCGCCCATGAACTTCGTCCCGGCCACCGTCGAGGACGGCGCCGTCTCGCTGCCCTTCGCCCGGGTGACCCTTCCCCGTGACATCTGCGAGCGGATCGCGGGGGCCCAGCTGCTCATCGCCGGGATCAGGCCCGAGCACTTCGAGGACCCCAAGCTGGTCGACGCCGCCGATAGGGGCCGGGGCGTCACCTTCTCCGCCCACGTGGACGTCACGGAGTGGCTGGGCAACGAGCTGTTCGCCTACATCCCCTTCGAGGCTCCCAAAGAGGTGACCGACCGGCTGAAGAGCCTGGCCCGGGAGCTGGACAGCGAGTCGCTGCGAACCCAGCTGGTCGCCTCGCTCGACACGGCCAGCACCATCCAGAAGGGCCAGGACGCCGACCTCTGGTTCGACGCCACCAAGATGCACCTCTTCGACCCGGCCAGCGGCGAGAACCTGACCCGCGACCTGCTCTACGCCCCCGCCACGACCCGGGTGTCGTAGGGGCGCGGCGCCAAATTCGGCGGCACCCGTCCCCCACGCGGGCCACGTCGCCGACGGGGAGTGTCGGGACGGCAGGCTCGACGTGCCAGACTGCCGGTGGCCACGTAGGGGTGGCCGAGGTGCCGGGAAGCCTGGTCGGCAAGCAGTTCCGCCACGCACAGCGGGAGCCGACCGAGCACGTGAGCCAGATTCCCCACCCCCCGCCCGACGACGGTGCCCACAGCGCCGGCGCCGCCGCCGGTGCCGCCGTGCTGCTCGGCGCCGCGGTCGTCGCCCTGCTGTGGGCAAACTCCCCGTGGCGGGCGTCGTACGGGGACGTGTGGGGGACCCACCTTTCCCTCGGCCTGCGGCTCGACCTGCTCCACTGGGTCGACGACGGGCTCATGGCCGTGTTCTTCTTCGTCGTCGGCCTGGAGATCAAGCGGGAGGCGGTGAGCGGCGCCCTCCGCGACCGGCGCACGGCGTCGCTGCCCGTCGTCGCCGCCGTCGGCGGGATGGTGACGCCCGCCCTGGTCTTCCTGGCCGTCACCGCGGGGACGGGCGCCGGGCACGGCTGGGCCGTCCCCATGGCCACCGACATCGCCTTCGCCGTCGGCGTCCTCGCCCTCGCCGGCCCGGCGGTCCCCCCGTCGCTGGCCCTGTTCCTGCTCACCCTGGCCGTCGTCGACGACATCGGGGCCATCGTCGTCATCGCCGTGTTCTACGCCGCGGATCTACGCCCGCCCTACCTGCTGGCGGCCGCCGCCCTCGTCGCCGCCATCGTGGGCTTGCGACGAGCACACGTGGGCTGGGTACCGGCCTACGCGGCCCTCGGCCTCGGCCTGTGGGTGACCGTCCACGCATCGGGGGTGCACCCGACCATCGCCGGCGTCGCCCTGGGCCTGCTGACCCCGGATCCGCCCCTGCGCCGGATCGAGGACCTGCTCCGGCCGTGGACGACGTTCGTCGTGCTCCCCGTCTTCGCCTTGGCCAACGCCGGCGTGCTCGTCCGTGGCGACGTCCTCCGTGCCCCGGCGGCCGGCGCGGTGTTCGCCGGCGTGGCCCTCGGGCTGGCCGCGGGCAAGGTGGTGGGCATCACCGGCGCGGCTCGGCTTGCAACCGCGGCCGGCCTGGCACGCCGCCCGGAGGGCGGGTCGTGGCCGACCCTGACCGCGGTGGCGGCCGTCGGCGGGATCGGCTTCACCGTGTCCCTGTTCATCGCCGAGCTGGCCTTCCCGCCAGGGCCCGTCCGGGACGCGGCCAAGCTCGGCGTGCTGGCCGGATCGGTCTTGGCGGGGACGGCCGGCGCCCTGGCCCTGCGGCTCGGTGGCCAAAGGCCGCGAACGTGAGGTGGCGTCGCCCGCCCACACCGCTCAGCCTGGTGCCAGCGCCTCGAGCACCGCCTCGGCTCGGGCCATCGACGCCTGCGGGTCGGCATCCGGCGAGCCGATCTCGGGGTCGAAGTTGAGGTCGACGAACGTCTCGGACACGCCCTTGGCCGCCAGCTCGCCCAGGTCGGCCGCGATCTCGTCCAGTGAGCCGACGAGCGGCGCGCGTTCGCCGGTCCTGACCTTGACCACGCCCCGGCAGACGAAGCGCAGCAGGTCCGGGTCACGGCCGGCAGCCTCGGCCGCGTCCCGCACGGTCGCCATTGACTCGTCGATCCGGCTGAGGTCGGCCTGGCTGCTGCTGATCCACCCGTCGGCGACCCGGCCGGCACGGCGCAACGCCGGCTCGGCGCCGCCACCGAGGAGCACGGGCGGGGACGGCCGCTGGAGCGGCTTCGGATCCACCCGCGACCGTGGCACCCGGTAGAAGTCGCCCTCGTACTCGACCACGTCCTCGCCCCATATCGCGGCCAGGCAGCGCAGGTAGTCCTCGGCCCGGGCGCCCCGTCGGGCCGTGCTCAGGCCGACCGCGGCCAGCTCCTGGGGCAGCCACCCGATCCCCAGCCCGACGTCGAGCCGGCCGCCGGAGAGGTGATCGATGGTCGTCAGCATCTTGGCCAGCACGATCGGCGGGTAGTACGGCATGTTGACCACGGCGACGCCGAGCCGCACGCCGGCGGTCCGCCCGGCGAGGAAGGCGAGCATGGCCAGCGGATCGTGAACGCTGCGGTACTGAGGCGCCAGCGCCGGCCGGTCGCCGTCGAGGGGCGACAGGAGCCGCTGGAACGTCCACAGGGACGAGTAGCCGAGCTCCTCGGCCCGTTCCGCGATGCGGAGGCAGTTCGCCGGGGTGGCCCAGGAGCCTGAGATGGGCACCGCGAACCCCAGCCGCATCGGGCTCACGGTACCGGCTCAGGCGCCGGTGGGACCGAAGCGCTCGACCCGGATCGCCGTGGCCGGCACCCCCAGCTCGAGCAGCAGGGCGGTCGCGGCGTCGGCGAAGCCGGCGGAGCCGCAGACGTAGGCCACCGCCGCGCCTTCGGCCGCCGGCGCCAGGTCGGCGGCGGTGAGCCGTCGCGGGGGACGAAGGCTTCCGGCCGGCGCCTCCCGGGTGTACACCACGGTCACGTCGGGGCCGGGCAGCTCCGCCGCGAACAGGAGGTCCGCCGGGGACCGGACCGACACCACCAAGCGGATCCGGCCCTGGCGGCCGTTCCGCCGGGCCAGGCGGAGCATGGCCATCAGGGGGGCCACGCCCGATCCCCCGCCGACGAGCACCGCCCGCGTCTCCCCGTCCCACACGAACCAGCCCCCGATCGGTCCCCGGACCTCGAGCTCGTCGCCGGGGCGTACGACGTCGTGGAGGA
>JAICYE010000109.1 GCA_025934385.1 Acidimicrobiia bacterium
CCTGGTGCTCGAGCTGCTGGCCAAGACACCGGAGGAGCGCCCGGGGGGCGCCGGTGAGATCCGCCGGCGGCTGGTCGAGACGATGGCCAAGGCCGAGCCCACCGCCGAGGCATCGCCGGCGCACACGCCGGCGCCGGCGGACACCCGCCACACCGCCCGGCTCAACCGGCTGAGCCGCTTCGTCGGACGGGCGGATGAGCTGCGCGATCTCAAGAAGGCGGTCGAGGGTGCCCTGTCCGGCCGGGGTGCCCTCGTGATGGTGAGCGGTGAGCCCGGCATCGGCAAAACCCGCCTGGCCGAGGAGGCCGGCGTCTACGCCCGGCTGGGGGGCGCCCAGGTGCTGGTCGGCCGGTCCTACGAGGCGGAGTCCTCCGTCTCGTACATGCCGTTCATCGAGGCGTTGCGGAGCTACGTCGCCAATCGACCGGCCGACGCCGTCCGCGAGGAGTTGGGCGACGCCGCCTCGGAAGTGGCCAAGCTCGTGTCGGAGATCCGCACCATCGTGCCGGGCCTGCCGGCCACGACGGGGCGCACCGGGGAGGAGGAGCGCTACCACCTCTTCGAGAGCGTCTGCGCCTTCCTCGTCAATGCCTCGCGGGCGACGCCGATCGTGCTGCTGCTCGATGACCTCCAGTGGGCCGATGTCCCGTCGCTGCGCCTCCTCCAGCATCTGTCCCGCCGCCTGTCCGAGAGCCGGCTGCTGATCGTGGGCACGTACCGCGATGTCGAGCTCTCCCGTCGCCACCCGCTGGCCCAGGCGCTGGCCGAGCTGCGCCGCGACCAGAGTTTCCAGCGGATCGTCCTCCGGGGCCTGTCGCTCTCGGAGGTGCAGGACTTCCTCGAAGGGATCACCGAACGGCCGCTCGAGCCCTCGGAGCAACCACTGGCAGCGGCGTTCTACGGCGAGACCGAAGGCAACCCCTACTTCCTTGAAGAGGTCGTCCGCCACCTGCTCGAGACCGGCGGTGCCTTCTGGGAGGCCGGTCAGTGGAAGATGGACGTCGCCTCGGTCGAGTCGCTGGCGATCCCCGAGGGGATCGAGTCGCTCATCAGTCAGCGGCTCTCCCGGCTGTCGGAGGCGGCCAACGACGTGCTCCTCCGGGCCGCGGTGCTGGGCGCCCAGTTCGACTTCGCCGTCCTGGAGCAGACGACGGGCCTCGACGAGGACGTCCTCCTCGCCGCCCTCGAGGAGGCGCTGGCCGCCCAGCTCGTCGAACCGGTCGTCACGGCCCGCGAGCAGGCCCTGTACCGGTTCGTCCACGCCGTCATCCGCCAGAGCCTCTACGGCAGCCTGAGCCTGCCCCGCCGGCAACGCCTGCACCTCCGGGCGGCAGAAGGGATCGAGGCGGCCCATGCCTCCAACCTCGGGCCGCACCTCCCGGCCCTGGCCCTCCACTACCGCCAGGCCGGTGCATCGGGCGACCCCGCCAAGGCGGTGGAGTACTCGGTCAAGGCGGGCGAGGTGGCGCTGGGCGTCCAGGCCTACGAGGACGCGGCCCAGTACTGGGAGGCGGCCCTCGAGCTGCTCGACGATACGGGCGGCGACGCCGTCGCCAAGGCGGTGGTGCTCGGCCGCCTGGGAGACCTTCACTTCGCCTCCGGCCTGGACTACGGCCGGAGCACGGCCTGCCTGGAACGGGCGCTCGCCCTCTATGAGAGCCTGAACATGCCCGACCGGGTGGCGCAGATGCATTCCCGGCTCGGCCGCAACCTGGCCAGCTTCCCCTCCTACATGGACATCCCGCAGGCGCTGGCCCATTACCGGTCCGCCGAGACGATCGTCGCCGACGAGGCCGAGAGCAGTGCCCTCGGCTACGTCCACTTCGGGCAGGCCAGCACGGCGCTGTGGGCGGTCCGGACGGAGGAAGGCCTGGCCAGCGCCCAGCGGGCGATGGCCATCGCCGAACGGCTGGGGAACCACCGCCTCCGCCGCCACGCCGCGACGCACTACGGCTTCCACCTGGCCTCGGCCGGCCAACTGGCCGACGCCTTCGGCGTTCTCGACGAGAACTGGTTGGAGACGGACGCCGCCCGGGATGGCGTGGCGGCCTTCTCGTCGACCTGGACGAGCGTGGGCCAGCTGTTCGATCTGCGGGATCCCGAGGCCGTGCGGACGCGCTGCCGACGGGAGCTCGAGACGTCGCGCTACAGCCAGGCGCCGTCACCGAAAGCGGTACTGCTCGACGAGCTGGGACGGGCGGCGGCGATCGGCGGCGATCTTCCCGTCGCCCGCCAGGCCCGTGACGACGCCGGCGACAGCCGGTACGCCGCACCGTACATCGCTCTCTACGAGGGCCGGCTCGACGAGGCGGCGACGATCTGGGAAGCGCAGCGGGATACGGAGGAGCGGACCGGAAACCGGCGAGACCAGGTGACGAGCACGGTGGGCCTCGGACTGGTCCGCCGGCTGCAGGGAAGGGGGGCGGACGCCGAAGGCCTGCTGGCCGACGCGCTGGCCATCGTCATCGACGGGGCGGAGCGGGTCACCGAGCTCTCGACGAGGATCGAGTTGGCGGTCCTGTTGGCCGACGCCGGTCGCGCCGGCGACGCTCGGCGACACCTGGAGCGGGCGACGGAGCTGGCGGCGGGGGACGAGAACTGGCGGGGGCTCGGGGGTCGCCTGGCCCTGGCCGAGGGCGTCGTTCTCTGGGCCGAAGGGAAGGACCAGGAAGCCGAGGGCCGGGCGTCGGCGGCCATCGAGGTGTTCCGGCGGCTCGGGCTGCCGTGGGACGAGGCCGATGCTCAGCGGCGTGTCGGCCGGGCCCGCCACGGCCGTGGCGACCGGGTCGGTGCCGTCCAGCGGTTCGCCGCCGCCATCGATCTCTACCGCCGCCACGGGGCCGGGAACTGGTGGATCGAGCCGCTGGTGGCCGAGAAGCTGACCGCGCAGGGGGTCTCGACCGAGGCGGTCGCGTCGTCCGTCCACCTCATCGCCGCCGCCGTCGAGGATGAACGGCCCGACCTGGCCGCGGTCACCTCACCGGAGGGGACGGTCACGCTGCTCTTCTCCGACATCGAAGGCTCCACCGCCGCCAACGAGCGGCTGGGCGACCAGCGGTGGATGGAGGTGCTGCGGGCCCACAACCAGATCGTCCGGGTCGAGATCGCCCGCCAGGGTGGCTTCGAGGTCAAGTCCCAGGGCGACGGGTTCATGATCGCCTTCTCCAGCGCTCGCAAGGCGCTGGCCAGCGCGATGGCCATCCAGCGGGCGCTGCAGGCCCACGGGCACGCCCATCCCGAGGAAGCGACCCGGGTCCGCATGGGGCTGCACACCGGCGAGGCGTTGAAGGAGGGAGACGACTTCTTCGGCACGCACGTGGCGCTGGCTGCCCGGATCGCCGCCTCGGCCAAGGGCGGTGAGGTCCTCGTGTCGTCGCTCCTCAAGGACCTGACCAGCGGCGCGGGCGACTTCGCCTTCGGGCCGGGCCGCGATGTCGACCTGAAGGGCTTCTCCGAGACCCGACGGGTGTACCCGCTCCGCTGGGAGGAGATTGACGGGGCCGACGGCATCGACAGCCTTGGCACACCGGCCGCAGACCCGGCTCCCCGGCCCGGGCGCGCGTCTCTGCGCCTCGCCACGCTGCTGGCCGCTGAGGGCGACGGCCGGTTGGACGACGTCATGACGGAGGCGGCGGGCGAGCAGGGCGAGATCTTCACGTTCGACGGTGCCGTCGCCGTGGCGTTCGCCTCGGCGGCCGATGCGGTGGCCGCCGCCGTACGGCTCCAGGCGGCCGAGCCGCCGCTTCGGCTCGGCCTCCACGCCGGCGGGTTGCCGGCCACGGGCGGGGCGGGGGACGGGAGCGCCCTGGCGATGACCAGCGCTCTGGCCCTGCGGGCCGAGCCGGGCCAGGTGCTCTGCTCCGCAGTGGTGGCCCGGCTGCTCGCCGGCCGGCCCCGGCTGGCGTTCGTTCCCGTCGACGGCGCCCCGGCGGAGGCCGGCGACCCGGCCGCGGTGTACGAGGTGCGGGCCGAGGCGGCCGGCCCGTTCTCCGCACCCCCGGTGCTCATCGGCCGGCGGACCGAGCGCGCCCGTATGCTGGAGCGCCTCGGCGAGGCCACCTCCGGACGGGGCGGGCTGGTGATGCTGGCCGGGGAGCAGGGGATCGGCAAGACCCGGCTGGCCGACGAGGCCGCCTGCCTGGCCGAACGGGAAGGGTTCTCGGTGCTTTGGGGCCGGTGCCACGAAGGGGAGTGGCCGCCGCCCTACGGGCCGTTCGTCGAGGCGATCGACGCCCACGCGGGCCTTGTCCCGGCCAGTGAGCTCCGCCATGACCTCGGGGAGAGCGCCGGGATCGTCGCCCAGCTCGTTCCGGCCGTCCGGCGCATCCTGCCCGAGGCCGGCGTCGCCGTCGTCCCCCCCGAAGAGGAACGCCACCGCCTGCTCGACGGCATCGGCCGCTTCCTCGTGACCCGATCCCGCCGGGTACCGCTCGTCATGCTCCTCGACGATCTCCACTGGGCGGACCGCAGTTCCGTCGCGCTGCTCCGGCATCTGGTCCGCCTGGCCGCCACGGAACGGCTCCTCTTGATCGGCACCTACCGCGACGTCGACCTCGACCGGGCCCACCCGCTGACCGATGCCCTCGCCGCCTGGCCCCGGGAGGGGGGCTACGAGCAGCTCCGCATCGAGGGTCTCGACGGCGAGGAGGTCGCCGCGTTCCTGAGCGTGGGCGGCGGCCAGGACATTGAGCTCGGCGTCGGCGCCGCCTGGGCCACCGAGACCGGCGGCAACCCCTTCTTCATCCTGGAGCTCCTCCGCCACCTCCACGAGGAAGGGCAGCTCTACCGAGGCCTCGACGGACGCTGGACGGTGACCGGGCCGTTGCGGGATCTGGCCCTCCCGGTGGCCGCCCGGGACGTGGCCCTCCGGCGGGTCTCCCGCCTCTCGGACGACGCCCGCCGCCTGCTGGCCGTGGCGTCCGCCTTCGAGGGGTCGTTCCGCTTCGAGATGGTGGCCGGCCTGGCCGGACTCTCCGAGGAGACCGGGCTCGACGCCCTGGAAGAGGCGGTCGGCGCCCGGATCCTGGAACCCTCCGGTGATACCGAGACCTACGCCTTCACCCACGCCGTCATCCGCCACGCCCTCTACGACGGGGTCGTGCCCTCCCGCCGATCGCGACTGCACCGGCGGGTGGCCGAGGCGCTGGAGGGGGCGGCGACGCCGGCGACGCCGGCCGAGATCGCCGTGCACTACCACCGCAGCGTCGCCCTGCCCGGCGCCAGCCGGGGGGTCGAACCGGCCGTCGCAGCCGCCGACCAGGCCCAGGCCACCGGCGCCTACGACGAGGCGGCCACGTTCCTCCGGCTGGCCCTCGACCTGTTGCCCGGTACGGACCCGCGTCGCCCCGCGCTCCTCGGCCGTCTGGGAATCGTCCTGGCCTGGGCGCTGGATTACGACGGCGCCGTGGCGGTGGCCGCCGAAGCCGGCGACGCCCTGGCGCAGACGGAGACCAAGGAGGCGGCGGCCGACTATCTGGCCGACGCCGCCTACGCCTGCGCCTCCGCCGGTGGAATCGTCCTTTCGTGGCAGCTGGCCCGCCAGGGCCTCAGCTACGCCGGCGCCCGCGACGTCGCCTGGGCCCGGCTGACCTGCTTCGACCACCAGCGGCGCGAGGCCGAGAATCCCGACCAGCCGGGAATCTCCATCGACAGCGCCGAACGGCGGGAGGCCTCCGCCATCCTCCGGGCGGCCCGTCTCGATCCGATCGGCCCCGGTCCGATGGAGGCGGCGGCCGCCAGCCGGCAGGAACTGCTGGACTGCTCGAACCTCGTCGTCCTCGGCACGTGGTGCGGGGAATACGAACGGGTGCTGCCGGCCTTCATGGCCGAAGCCAGCGAGGCGGAGGCCCTCGGCCGGTTGGCCCGGGCGGCCCGGGCCTTCGGCCAGATGGCGTTGTTCCAGATCGCCCTCGGTGACCTCTCCGGGGGCCGCCGGTCACTGGAGCGGGCCGACGCCCTGTCGGTTCGGCTCGGGATGCCGATCCCGACGGTCATCTACCCGCGGCACCTGCTGTGCCTGGTGGTCGACGAAGGGTGGGAACAGATCGAAGGCACGTTCGCCTTCCTGGCGTCCTCCGACGACCCGGCGCTGATCTGGGCCCGCGGCTTCGTCTACGGGGTGCAGGCCCAGATCGCCGCCCGTCAGGCCGACCCGGCGAAGGCCGTCGATGCCGTCCGGCGCTGCGTGCCCTGGCTCGAGCGGGCCCCCGCCTGGACCGTCGGTCTTCCGCTGGCGGCCTTCGGGGCGGCGGAGGCCCTGTGGTCACTCGAGCGGTTCGATCACGGCGAAGCCGTCGAACGGGCCCTGCGGGAGAAGGTGATCCCCGCCGACTTCCGCTTCGGGGTCGACGGGCGGCTGGCGCTGGCCCGGCTGTGTGCCGTCACCGGGCGCCACGACGAGGCGCAGCAGTGGTTTGCCGAAGCCCGCCGCCGGCTGGACGAGGAAGGGTCACGGCCGCTGCGGGCCGTGTGCGACTTCGACGAGGCGCTCATGTACGCCCGCCGGGCCGACGTCGGCGACGCCGCCCGGGCCCGCCCGCTGCTGGCCGCCGCCCGGAAGCAGTTCGAGGAGATCGGCATGACCGGCTGGCTCCGCCGGGCCGACGACCTCGAAGTCCAGCTCGTCTGACGGCAGCTCTTCTCTGGTCACGAACCTGCCACATGCGCAGGTTCGTGACCAGAGAAGCTTCGGACGTCGGTATCCGGAACTGTCGGGCGCGCCCGCCATCCGTCGGCCGGCGGACCGGCACGGAAATCAAAAGCAGGCCAGCGCAGAAATAGGCGCTGACCTGCGATTTGAAGTGGCTCCGGGGGGGAGACTCGAACTCCCGACCAAGCGCTTAACAGCTGGCCATTTTTGGCGGATTTCGGCGGACGGCTGCGGACGCAAAACCGCTGGTCAGACCATCATGAGCCCCGCCTCTGGCGGGGCTCACCCTTGGGGGATGAAATAGGCGGCGTGCCGTCTGTTGAACGCCGATGCCTCTTGGTGCTTCGGGTTGAGC
>JAICYE010000023.1 GCA_025934385.1 Acidimicrobiia bacterium
ACCGCCCTCCCCGACCGGACCGTCGGCGGGCACGCCGGCCAGCCTGCCCAGCTCGGCCAGCCGCTCGTCGACGGCCTGCCCGAGGGCCTCGATGCGCCGCTCGAGGTCGGCGGTCTTCACGAACTCCTCGATGCGGCCCGAGCGCTCGTCGAGGGCCAGCTCCAGCGACTTCAGCCGCCGGCCGATCTCCTCCGACCGCACCGTGTCCTCCAGGTCGCTCAGCCGGTCGCCGACCGACGTCTCCAGGGCGGTCAGCCGGCGGGCGACGTCGTGGTTCCGGAGCGAGTCCTCCACGCCGGTGAGCCGGTCGGCCACCGACCGCTCCATGACGTCGAACCGGGAGCCGAGGGCGGGGTCGTAGCCCATGGCGCCGGCCTCGCCGCCGTTGAGGACCTCGGCCAGCGCCCGTTCCAGCCGGCCGAGGCGGTCGGGAACGTCGTCGGAGCGCACCGCCTCCTCGAGGTTGGTGAGCCGCCGCCGGACCGTGGCCTCGAGGGCCATCAGCTTGGCCCCGGTCTCGTCGGTCACCAGCGACTGCTCGACCTGTCCGAGCCGGTCGGCCAGCGGGCCGAGGCGGTTGTCGAGCTCGGCCCGGACCACCTTCTCGATGGCCGACAGCCGGGTGCCGAGCGTCTCCTCCAGCAGCTCGATGCGGCCCTCCAGCTGGCCGTCGGCCCCGAGCTGGCGCGTCAGGTCCCCGAGGCGCTCGGTCACCAGCCGCTCCAGCGCCTCCAGCTTCCGCTCGACCTGGGCGAACGTCTCCCGCTGGGCCCGCTGCTCGGCGAGCTGGGCGACGAGCGCCCGGTTGAAGAGCTCGTCGATCCGGGGCACCTCCGGCGCGTCGGGCGTGTCCGCGGTGCTCATCGGTTGGAGTGTAAGCGGATCCCCCGCAGGGCGGTGGATCGATGTTTCTGGGCGGCTATCGCCGCCTCCCGCCCGGCATCCGCCGGGCTCCTCCGTAGCGTGGGGCTTCGCCCCACGCCGGCCGTGTCCGGTGAACGCGTTTCTGTCCCGTCCGGATCGACACCGGACCGTTTACTGCGCTATCAGTCAGGCCATGGGGACGATCGCGGCCCTCGCCGGCGGTGTCGGGGCAGCCCGGTTCCTCCGGGGCCTGGTGCGGGCCATGCCGGCCACCGACGTCGTGATCATCGGCAACACCGGCGACGACGAGGTCTTCCACGGCCTCCACGTGTCGCCCGATCTCGACACCGTCACCTACACGCTGGCCGGAGCCGTCGGGCCGACCGGCTGGGGCCTGACCGGGGACACCTTCCGCACCCTGGAGGCCTACGAGCGGTACGGCGAGGCGACGTGGTTCCGGCTCGGCGACGCCGACCTGGCCACCCACCTCTACCGCACCAGCCGGCTGCGGGACGGGGCGACCCTCACCGAGGTCACGGCGGAGATCGCCCTGGCCTGGGAGGTGAAGGCGAAGGTGCTGCCGATGTCCGACGACCGGGTGAGGACGCTGATCGACGTCGCCGTCCCCGCCGGTGGTCCCCCGGTCACGATGCGCCTGCAGGAGTGGTTCGTACGGGAGCGGGCCCAGCCGCCGGTGGCCGGCGTCCGCTTCGAGGAGGCGGCCGTCGCCCGGCCCGGCCCGGCGGTGCTGGACGCCCTGGCCGAGGCCGACGCCGTCGTCCTCTGCCCGTCGAACCCGGTGATCTCCATCGGGCCGATCCTGGCGCTCCCCGGCGTACGGGAGGCGCTGCGGGCCCGCCGGGCCCGGGTCGTCGGCGTGAGCCCGATCATCAAGGGCGCCACCGTCAAGGGCCCGGCCGACCGGCTGATGGCCGCGGCCGGGATCGAGGTGTCGTGCGCCGGCGTCGCCTCGATCTACGCCGACATCTGCGGCACGCTCCTGGTCGACGACGCCGACGCCGACCGGGTGGGCGACGTCGAGCGCCACGGCGTGCGGGCGGCCGTGGCCCCGATCCTCATGGGCGACGCCGACGGCGCCGAGCGCCTCGCCCGCCGCGCCCTCGAGCTGGTGGCCTGACCGCCCCCGGCCCCATCGATGAGACACCTGCTTCCGTGATCGAACTCGTCCCGCTCCCCGGGCTCCCCGAGATCCGGCCCGGGGTGGTGCTGGCCCCGCTCCTCGTCGAGGCCGCCGCCGCCGCCGACCGGCCGCTGCAGCCCGGCGACTGCCTCGTCGTCACCCAGAAGGTCGTGTCCAAGGCCGAGGGCCGGATGGTGCCACTCGACCCGTCCGACCTCGAGGCCCGCCGCCGGCTGGTGGAGGAGGAGTCCGTCCGGGTCCTCCGCCGCCGGGGCGACCTCATCATCTCCGAGACCCGCCACGGCTTCGTCTGCGCCAACGCCGGTGTCGACCTGTCGAACGTCGACGACGGCTGGGCGGCGCTGCTCCCGGTGGACGGGGACCGCTCGGCCCGGCGCATCCGGGACGGGATCCGGGCGGCGTGCGGGGTCGAGGTGGCGGTGGTGGTCTCCGACACGTTCGGCCGGCCGTGGCGCCACGGCCTCGTCGACGTCGCCATCGGGGTGGCGGGGCTGGCCGCCGTCGTGGACCTCCGGGGGACGGAGGACGACCGGGGCCGCGCCCTCCAGGTGACCGAGGTGGCCGTGGCCGACGAGGTGGCCTCCGCCGCCGAGCTGGTGATGGGCAAGGCCCGGGGAATTCCCGCCGCCCTCGTCCGGGGCCTCGACGCCGCCTGGCTGCGGGACTCGTCGGTCGGAGAACTCATCCGCCCGTCGGGCGACGACCTGTTCCGGTAGCTGGGCGGCTCCTCCGCCTCCCGCCCGGCCTCCGCCGGGCTCCTCCGTAGCGTGGGGCTCCGCCCCACGCCGGCCGTGTCGGGTGAACGCACCGCACTGTCTTCCCAGAAACCGCGGGCGCGAAAGAGGGGGGAAGGTTCGTGGGACCGTCCCCCCTCTCCCGCGCTTGGTGGGACGTGAAGCTCTAGATGGCGCCGTTCAGGAGGCCGCCGCCGAGCAGGTGGTCCACTCCGAGCAGTCCGCCGTCGTCGTTGCCGCCGAGGACGCCACCGAGCAGCCCGCCGTTGTCGGGATCACCGCTGCCGTCGCCCTCGTGGACCTGGTTGCTGGTGTCCTGGCCGTTGGTGGCCGAGATGACCTTCAGGTCCTTGCCGATGCCCTTGCCGCCGGCCCGGCAGACCGACTGCGAGATCGTGATGTCGCCCTTGCCGAGGATCCCGTCGAGGGCCAGCCGCAGGGCGTTCACCGTCACCGTGACCGTGTTGCCGTGGGGGCTCGACGTCTTCTCGATCTTCTGCTCGTTGAGGATCAGGTCGCCGACGAGCGGGATCGACAGCCGGCTGTTGGGCCGGGCGGCCAGGGCCAGGCCGTCGGCGCCGAGCAGCCCGTTGAGGACGGACCCGTCGGCGAAGACGACGTCGCTCTCCACGTTGACGGTGTCGCCGCTGACCTCGCAACCCGACTTGAGCACCTTGATCAGCAGGTCGCCGAGGAGGTGCAGCTTGACGGTCGCCACCCGGGCCGAGGCCTTGGAGTACACGCCGTGGACGGTCCGGGTCTGGGCCCCGGTAGCCAGCACCAGCGCCTCGACCAGGGGCGGCACCTGCGCCTTGACCACGTTGACGAACCGGGGGCCGGCGTCGCCGGACAGCCGGATCTGGGCCAGCGGGCCGGCGTCGAGCGGCAGCGCCCCGAGGACCGAGACGTCGACGTCGAGGGCAAAGGCCGAGGCCTTCGCCACCCCGCCGAGCGGGCCGTGCCCGCCACCGCGATCGGCACTGGCCGGCACCACGGCCGTCGCCATGAGCCCCAGGACGGCGATCGCCACGACCCCGGGGCGCCGCAGTCTCATGTCTCTGACCTTCATCACGCCATACCTCCGCACATTTCGGTCACCACGATCCGTGTTCACGGACGAGCCCCACATGCGGAGCGTGCCAGACGGGACGAACCGTGCAAATGGCTCATCGGTACCGTCGGAGTACCGGGCCCGGTACCGGTACCGCCGACCTCCAAAGATGGAATTGTGCACTCAAGTGGCACATGTGAGCTGACTTCGCTACCCTGTACTGATCCGGCGGACCGGTCATCGTGGCCCGGAACCACCGGACGGCTCTCACGGCCCGTCCTCTCGGACAGTGGCCGGCGGGCCGGGGAGGTGACAGGGATGGGCCGAATCCGCTGTGTGCTCGGTGACCGCTCGGTGTTCTTCACCGAGGGCCTGCGGGCGATCCTCCGCCAGAGCCCGGTGGCGACGATCATCGGCACGACGCAGTGCCCCGAGGACGTCGCGGCGCTGGCGGCCCGGACGCAGCCCGACGTCGTGCTGGTCAGCTTCGAGCCGCCGCCGGCCTCGCTGGCGGTCGCCCGGATCATCCCCGACGTCCCCGTCCTCGTGTTGACGTGGTCCCGCCGGGAGGACGACCTGCTGGACGCCCTCCGGGCCGGGGCCACCGGCTTCCTCCACAAGGAGGTCGAGCCGGACGACCTCCTCCGGGCGATCGAGGCGGTGGCCGCCGGCCACACCGCCTTCCCACCCGGGTGGGAGCGCCTGCTCGTCAGCCGGCTGGACGGGCACCGGCCGCCGGGTCACCGGCTCCAGGACCCGGTGACGCTGACCCAGCGGGAGCGCGACATCGTCCAGCTGATCGTCGACGGGCACTCCAACAAGGCACTGGCCGCGGCGCTGGGCATCGCCCACCAGACGGCCAAGAACCACGTCCGCCATGTCATGGCGAAGCTGCGGGTGACGTCCCGGGTCCAGCTCGTCGCCTGGGCCCTGGAACGGGGGTGGATTCCGACCCGGACGGCCGCCACCGCCTAGCGGCGCTCAGCCCTCCCGGGCCCGGAACCAGGCCAGCGTCCGGTCGAGGCCGTCCTCCAGGCTGTGGATCGGCTTCCAGCCGAGCTCGGCTCCGGCCAGGGTGGGATCGAGGGCGGAGCGGGCCAGCTCCCCCGGCCGGGCAGGGGCGTGGTCGGCCGGCTCCTCGAAGCCGGTCAGGAGGGCCATGGTGGCGAAGAGATCGTTGACGGTGGTCTCGGTGCCGGTGCCGACGTTGGCCAGCAGGCCGCTGCCGGCCGAGCGGGCCCGGGCGAAGGCGTCGACGACGTCGTCCACGAAGACGAAGTCCCGCGTCTGGTTGCCGTCGCCGAAGATCGTCGGCGTCTCGCCGGCCAGCAGCTTGCCGGCGAAGATGGCGACGACGCCGGCCTCGCCGTGGGGATCCTGGCGGGGGCCGTAGACGTTGGCCAGGGCCAGCACGGTGTAGTCGAGGCCGTGGATCTCCTGGTAGTAGTGCAGGTAGTCGCCGACCGCCTTCTTGGCCACGCCGTAGGGCGACACCGGCCGGCGGCTGTGCCTCTCGCCGACGGGGAGCGCCTCCGGAACGCCGTAGAGCGTGCCGCCGGAACCGGCGAAGACGACCTTGCGGGTACCGGCGGCCAGCGCCGCCTGGCACACCCGTAACGAGCCGCCGATGTTGACGTCGGCGTCGAGGACGGGGTTCTCGACCGACACCCGCACGTCGGCCTGGGCCGCGAGATGGAAGACGACCTCCGGCCGCCGCTGGTCGAGGAGCTCGGCCAGGCCGGGGTGGCGGACGTCGAGGCGGTGGAACTTGAGCTTCCCCCCGGCCATGGCCCGGGCCGGCGCGAGGTTGGCCAGCGAGCCGGTGGAGAGGTCGTCGATGACGTCGACGTCCTCGCCCTCGGCCAGCAGCCGTTCGACGAGCCCGGCGCCGATGAAGCCGGCCCCGCCGGTGACGAGGACCCTCATCCGGCCACCCCCGGGCGGCCGGCCACGCCGGTGCCGGCGACGGAGCCCGGGCCGGTCGGCGCCTCCACCCGGGCGCCGGTCAGCCGCTCCCCGGGCGGCACCACCGCTCCCGGCCCGACGATCGTCACGCCGGAGACGGCCGCCCCGGCCTCGACGTGGGCGCCGGCCGCCAGCACCGAGTCGGTCACCTCGGCGCCGGCGCCGACCCGGGCGCCCTCGAACAGGACCGACCGCAGCACCTTGGCCCCCGCCTCGACCACCGCGCCGGGGCCGAGGACCGAGCCGTCGACGGCCGCCCCGGGGGCGACCGTGGCCCCGGGCCCGACGAGGGAAGCGCCGCCACCGCGGGCCAGGCGGTCGGCGTTGGCCTCCAGGTACTTGGCCGGGGTGCCGATGTCGAGCCAGTAGGCGGCGGAAGGCTGGGCGTAGAGCCCGCCGCCCCGGGCGAGGATGCCGGGGAACGTCTCCCGCTCGATCGACACCGCCCGGCCGGACGGGATGTCGTCGAGGACCGACGGTTCGACGACGTAGGTGCCGGCGTTGATCCAGTCGGTCGGCGCCTCGCCCGGCGGGGGCTTCTCCACGAACCGCAGGACCCGCCCGTCCTCGTCGGTGGGGACGACCCCGAAGGCCGACGGGTCGTCCACCCGGGTGAGGGCGATGGTGGCCTCGGCGGCCCGCTCCTCGTGGAACCGGACGAGCGCCGAGACGTCGAGGTCGGTGAGGACGTCGCCGTTGCAGACCAGGAACCGGCTGGTGACCCCGCCCGCCTGGGCGGCGAAGCGGATGGCGCCGGCCGTCCCGAGCGGCTCCGGCTCCGCCGCCACCTGGAGGGGCAGGTCGGAGAACGACCGGCCGGCGAAGGCGTCGGACCGGTAGCCGAGCGACAGCACGACCTCGGTCACGCCGTGGCCGGCCAGCCAGGCCAGCTGGTGCTCGAGGAACGGCCGGTTGACGATCGGCAGTAGCGGCTTCGGCGTGGTCCAGGTCAGGGGACGCAGCCGCGTGCCCTCCCCGCCGGCCAGAACGATGGCCTTCACGCCGGGCGAAGGTACTACCCGGCCTCGCCGGCGTTGGGGTTGGCGAGGTTGCTGATGGCCGGCGGCTTGCCGATGGCGGCGCCGGGCGGGACGAAGGCCACCGTGATCGCCGAACCGTCGACGATCTTCACGTCCTTGGGGTTCGTGTAGTCCTTGAAGGTCTCCTTGGTGGCGTCCGGCCACTGCCGGATCGTCACCTTCCCGGGATCCGTCCCGTCACATTTGTCGCCGTTCTTCATCAGCCGCCCGCCCGGCACCTGGACCTGGCTGGACGTGATCTTGAACCCTGGCTCGCCTTCGGCGAAACGGGCCAGCGTGGCGTTGGAGCCCCGGTCGAGCACGGACCCGGTCACGTAGGGCTCGACGTGGATCAGCCCGTCGGTGTGGGTGTGGACGCCGATCAGCGTGTTGGGTTGCCTCATGTCCGGCTCGTTCGTTCCGCAGATGTCGACGACGTAGGCGGCGTGCCAGTGGTCGTTGAGCCCGGGGTGCTCGCCGGCGGCCGAGTCGCCCGAGCCACCCTTGGCCACGACGATGAGGCCGACGCCGACGGCGAGGAGGGCGACGATGGCGACCATGAAGCCGGTGCTGCTCCGGCGGGGCCTGGCCTTGAGGGGGCCCTTCTTCCGCGACGCCTTGCCCATCGGCCGACAGGCTACCGGCGGGCGGCGGCCAGGCGGTGATGGGCCATGGCCAGCGCTCCCCGGGCGGTCAGGAAGGCCGCGGCCGGGCCGAGCAGGGCCCGTTTGGCCCCGGTGAAGCGGACGGTGGCGAAGCGCAGCAGCGAGCGGTGGTGCTCGGCGATCATCCGGTAGGGACGGCCGGCGGTGCTCACACCGAGGAGGTGTTCGACGGTGCCGGCCGGGTCGTAGGCCACCCGCCAGCCGGCCCGGTGGAGACGCCAGCAGAGGTCGACGTCCTCCACGTACATGAAGTAGCGCTCGTCCCAGCCGCCGACGTCGTCGAGGGCCGCCCGGCGGAGCCAGACCGCCGCTCCCGACACCCAGTCGACGTCCCGGGGGCGGTCGGGGTCGGCGCCGATCTCCCGGTAGCGGCGGGTGAACGGGTTGTCCCGCCAGACGAAGAACAGCAGTCCGTGGCCCACGGCGTCGACCAGCGACGGCACCCGCCGGGCCGAGGGGTAGACGCTGCCGTCGGTGTTGCACAGCCGGGGACCGGCGGCGCCGAGGTCGGGTTCGGCGGCGAACCGGGCCGTGAGAGCGGGACCAGCCCCCGGCCGCAGCACCGTGTCGGGGTTGAGGACGGCGACGACGGGCGCGCCGGTGGCGGCGATGCCGAGGTTGGCGGCCCGGGCGTAGCCGAGGTTGCCGCCGGAGTGCACGATCCGCACGCCGGGGTGGGCCCGGCGGAGCCCGTCCACGGAACCGTCGGTGGAGGCGTTGTCGACCACCACGACCTCCGGGCAGGGTTCCTCGGCCAGGACGGAGCCGACGCAGTCACACAAGGCGGGCCCGGCGTTGTAGTTGACGACGACCGCCGCCCAGCCGGTGAGGCGGCCGGAACCGCCGGCCGCGCCGTCAGGCACGAACGGCTTCCTCGTAGATGGCCCAGGTGCGGCGGGCGGTCTCGCCCCAGGTGAGGGCCCGGGCCCGCTTGCGGCCCCGGTTGGAGAGGTCCTCGGCCAGGCCGGGATCCTCCAGGATCCGGGTGATGGCCTCGGCCAGCGCCACGTCGTCGAGCGGGTCGACCAGCAGGGCGGCGTCGCCGGCCGTCTCGGGCAGCGCCGAGATGTTCGACGTGACCACGGGAGTGCCGCAGGCCATGGCCTCGAGCACCGGCATCCCGAAGCCCTCGTAGAGCGAGGGGTAGACGAAGACCGACGCCCGGCCGTAGAGGGCGGCCAGCTCGCTGCGGGGCAGCGACCCCTCGCTGACGATCGTGCGGCCCTGCAAGCCGCGGTGCTGCAGCCCCTCCCCCACCTCGTCGCCCAGCCAGCCGTTGGGGCCGTGGAGCACCAGCGACAGCTCGGGGTGGCGGCCGGCCAGGTGGCTGAAGGCGTCGAGGACGGCGACCACGTTCTTGCGCTGCTCCTGGGTGCCGACCCACAGGACGTAGGGCTCGGCGATTCCCCGCCGTTCCCAGCGGCGGCCGGCGTCGCCGACGGAGTGCTGGGCGGAGCCGAGGTCGGCGACGTCGACGCCGTGGGGCACGACCCGGATGCGCTCCCGTTCGACGCCGTAGAACTCCTCGACGTCGAGGGCGGTGGAGCGGGACGGGCAGATGATGCGGGCCGCCTCGGCGGCGGCGATGTGGGCCCCCCGCTTGTGGAGGGCCCGGGCCCGCCGGGGGTAGCGGTCGGCGAAGCGGATCGGGGCCAGGTCGTGGACCGTGATGACGAGGGCGGCGCCGCCGGGGGGAGGGATGGCCGGCCCGGTGGAGTGGACGACGTCGAGGCTGCCGGCGATCGACTGGGGCGCCGGCCGGCGGTCGGCCATCCACGCCTCGTAGAGGCGGTCGCGGCTCAGGTTGAAGGCGACCCGGTCGACGGGGAGGGCGGTGATCTCGGGCGGGTCCTCGTCGTGCTCGGCGTGGAAGAACACGAGGTCGTCGGCGTGGCCGGTCTCGACGAGGCCGCGGCACAACGCCAGCGCGTAGACACCGACCCCGGTCGGGATCCGCTGGAAGAGCGGTTCGGCGTTCAACCCGACCCTCACGTCAGGCCTCCACCAGGGTCAGCTTTTCCGCCAGCGCCTCCTGCCAGGGCCGGAGCGGCGGAAGGCCGGCCGCCGCCCAGGCGGCGCCCGACAGGACGCTGTTGAACGGTCGGGGCGCGGGCCGCCCCAGCTCGGCGGTGGTGGTCGTGCCGACGACCGACGGGTCAAGACCGGCGAGCTCGACGGCGGCCACGGCCAGATCGTGCCACGTGCAGGCGTCCGCGTTGGTCACGTGGAAGATCCCCGGCCGGCGTTCGACGGCCAGCCGGGCCAGTGCGCCGGCGAGGTCGGGGGCGTAGGTCGGGCACCCCCGCTGGTCGTCGACCACCCGCAGCGGCGCACCCTCTCGGGCCCGCTCGACGATGGTGTCGACGAAGTTGCGCCCCCGCCGGCCGAAGACCCACGATGTGCGGGCGATGGCCCAGGAGCCGCCGTGGCGGGCGAGCTCCCGTTCGCCGCCGAGCTTGGAGCGGCCGTAGACCGAGCGGGGGGCGGGCTCGTCCCACTCGTCGTAGGGCCCGGCCTTGTCGCCGGAGAACACGTAGTCGGTCGAGACGTGGACGAGGTGGGCCCCCGCCCGGGCGCAGGCGGCCGCCAGGTGCCGGACCCCGAGGGCGTTGACCAGCACCGCCCGGGTGGGGTCGGCCTCGCAGCCGTCGACGTCGGTCCAGGCGGCGCAGTTGACGACGGCGGCCGGGGCGACGGTCGCCACCGCCTGCTCGACCGAGTCGCGGTCGGTCAGGTCGCAGGCGGCCCGGTCGAGGGCCACGACCTCGTGCTGGGGCGCGTGCGCGGCCACCTCCGAGCCGACCTGCCCGCCGGCTCCGGTCACGAGGATGCGCATCGCCGCCCGCATCGTCGGGGCCGTCAGCAGGCGGGCTGGGCCGGGCCGCCGGCCGGCGCCGGGGCGCCGGACTTGGCCGGGCCGATGGTGGTCGTGGGGGCGGCGGGCTGCGTCGAGGACGACTGGCCGGCGGCGGGGGCCTGACCGGCGGCCGGCGGCGGCATCACGCCCTTCCAGTCGCTGCCCACGACCAGGACCACGTCGGTGCCCCGGACGGTCGGGTCGGCCACCAGCTTGCCCACACCGCCCAGGTAGCGAGCCAGCAACGCCGCCTTGGCCTGGGCAGCCGGGTTGTAGCGGATCTCCGTCTTCGTGTAGCCGAACTTGTCGGCGTCGCCGGAGCCGGCCGGCGAGAACCCCGCCTGCCCCAGGGCGGCGGAGGTGTCGCCGGCCACGCCGGGCGTGCCCGTCCCGTTGAGGACCCGCACCTTCACGTCGGCGGGGGCGATCTTCGGCGCGGTGTTGACGGCGCTGGCCTCGCCGCCGGCCGGCGGCGGCGTCTCGCCCCGCAGGCGGGAGATGATCGGCTGGGCGGCCGGGGCGACGAGGAGGTGGGCGCCGTCGGGCCTGGTCGGCAGCGCCACCATCTCGATCCCCGACGCCCCCACGGGCCGGAAGGCCTGCACGAGGCGGAGAGCGTCTTTCACGTCGAAGGTGGAGTCGACGGTCAGGTTGGCCATGGCGGCGTCGGCCAGGTGGCTGGCCCGGATCGGGTTCAGCGCCCCCTTCTCCACCGCCTGGGCCATGAGCCGGCGGATGAAGTCCTGCTGCCGGCTGATCCGGCCGATGTCGGCCGTCGGGTCGGACCGCCACTTCCCCGCCTCGTAGTACTGGTAATACCGGGACCGCACCCAGGCCAGCGCCGCCGTCCCGTCGAGGGTCTGGCAGCCGGCGGTCTTGATGTCGAGGCCCGTCATCTTGTCCCGGGACGGCGCCGGGATGTACATCCGGACGCCACCGAGGGCGTCGACCATCTTCCGGAAGCCGTCGAAGCCGATCTCGGCGTAGTGGTTGATGGGGACGCCGAAGTTCGACTTGATGGCGTCGATCACGCCCTGGGGCCCGTCCTCGAACGACTGGTTGATCAGCTGCAGGCCTTTGTACTTCGGCAGGTGGACGAGCGTGTCGCGGGGGATCGACACGAGGATCCCCCGGCGGCTCTTGGGCTCGACCCGGGCGATGATGATGACGTCGGCCCGCTGGCCGCCGACGGCCCGGGTGTCGCCGAAGCTGCTCTTGTCGGAGGTGTCGTCGACGAAGGCCCGGGAGTCGGATCCGAGCAGGAGGATGTTCGTCGCCCCCGGCAGCTCCTGGTCGAGATTGACCTTCACCGACTTGGCCTGGGCGAACTTGTGCTCGAGCACGACGGTGCCCCCCGCCAGGCCCACGGCGGCGGCCGTGGTCGTGAGCACGAGGGCCAGCGCCAGGCGCCAGAGGAAGACGCGCCCGGACGACAGAGGCGGGGTGGGGGGATACGAGCTCACTGAGAGGCGAATTCTACTGCCGGGTACCCCGCGGCCCCGACGCAGCTGCATCGTGCCGGTAGGTTGGCAAGCCGTGGCCGCCTCCCCCGCCGACGTCCTCCTCGCCGTCCTCGCCGCCCTGCCGGCCGACGCCGACGTCGCCGTGGTGCGCCGGGATCCGGGCCAATGGGTGCTGGGCGTGGAGCCCGATGCCCGGCTGACGGTCTCGGGCGCCGAGGCGCTCGACCGGCTCGACGGGCTCGACGGGGGCGGCGGGTGGTGGGCCGGCTGGCTGGCCTACGACCTCGGGCGGGCGGTCGAACGGGTCGAGCGGCGCGTAC
>JAICYE010000507.1 GCA_025934385.1 Acidimicrobiia bacterium
GACGATGCGCCTGGTGGCGCGGGACCACGACCTCGCCGGTGCGTCGTTGCACCGTGGCGAGCGCGTGTTCCTCATGAACTGCGCCGCCAACCGCGACCCGGCCGAATTCGCCGACCCCGACGTCCTCGACGTCGGTCGCAACCCGAACCCGCACGTCGGGTTCGGCTTCGGCCCTCACTTCTGCCTCGGCGCACCGCTGGCCCGCCTCGAGGTGGCCAGCGCCGTCGGCCGGCTCCTCGCCCGCTTCCCCGACCTGGCCCTGGCCGAAGAGCCGCTCGACTGGCACCCGACCGTGCTCAGCCGGGCGCTGCTGCGCCTTCCCGTCCTCGTCTCATGACGATCGTCGGGGGTGGTCGCCCTATCCCGGAGAAGCGCCCCTGAAGCGCCCCCGGAAGGAATCGAACCCTCAGCCTGACGGTTAGAAGCCGCCTGCTCTATCCATTGAGCTACGGGGGCGAGGCCAATCTTTTGAGGCGTGCTCATCGTAGCCAGCGCTTGGGACTGCGCCCGTTGAACATCTCGGGAGTCCGTACCCGGGGAGGCTCACAGGGGCGCGCCGAGAACCGGGCTGAGAGCCGTAAGGGCCGGTCAGCTCGGGGCGCCCCAGTCGAGGGCCAGCTGGGCGAGGACCTCGCCGGCGGCCATCGGCGGGTCGGCGTTGGCGCCGGCCATTCCGGCCAGGGCGACGCACAGACGACCGAGGGTCACGATCAGCTCGAGGTCGTCGACGGGGCTGCCGTCGTCGAGGAAGAACAGCGCCGGGAGGGCCCGGTGGTCGTCCCGCTCCAGCGCCATCACGATCCCGAGCGCCGTCCGTTCCACATCGTCGGCCACCGCCTCCTCCTTCCGCTCCTCGTCCCGCCGAGCTCCTTCGGCCACCGTGCTCCGAGCCGACCGCCTTCGGCCACCGTGCTCCGGGGAGTCTCGCAGCTCAGCGCTGCAGGGGGAGCAACGCGTCGGCCATGGCCGTCAACGTCGACGGCCAGTCGGCGGGCGGGGCGGCGGGGCGGACGACGAACTTGGAGAAGCCGGCGGCGACGTAGTCCTCCAGCAGGGCCGCCGTGGCGGGCAGGCCGTCGGGGATCACGGCGGCAGGGTCGGTACCGGGCCGGCGGCGGGCGACGGTCGCCGCCAGGGCGGACGGTACGCCGCCGTCGGTGTAGGCCACGCTCACGCCGAAGTGCTCCGGATCCACCTTCCGGCCCGCCTCGTCGGCGGCGGCTTCCGCCAGCTCCCGGCCGCGGGCGGCCTCCTCCGGCGTCAGCAGGCTCGTCAGCCAGCCGTCGGCCAGCCGGCCGGCCCGGCGCTGCGCCGCCGGCACCGACCCCGCCGCCCAGAACTCCAGTGGTGTCTGCACCGGCGCCGGCCGGACGACGACGCCGTCGACGTCTTCGCCGGCGGTGAGCCGGCGTACCCGGTCCAGGCTGTCGTCGAAGACGTCACCCCGCCGGGCTCCCGGCGGGATGGGGAAGGCGGCCCGCTCCCCCGGCTCGCCGCCCAGCCCGAAGGTCACGAGCAGCCGGCCGCCGGACAGCCGGTCCAGCGTGGCCAGCTGCTTGGCCACGATCGCCGGGTTGCGGCCAGGGAGGATCACGACCCCGGTGCCGAGCTTCAGCCGCCGTGTGCGGGCGGCGGCGAAGCCGAGCCCGGCGACGGGGTCAGGCGTCGTCGTACTGATCCGCTCGGCCAGCCAGAGCGAGTCGAAGCGGAGCTCCTCCATGGCCACGACGGCGTCGTGGAGCATCACCGGGTCGGTGTCGCCGTCGATGCCGAGGCTGACGCCGATCCTGACCTTCACGGTCGGGCCTTCAGCAACGCCGTCTTCACCGGGGCCGGGTCTCGACGACGATGCGGCCGAAGACCTCGTTGCGCTGCATGGCCTCGTAGGCGAGGGCGGCGTCGTCGAGGGCGAAGCGGGCGCCGATGACCGGCTCCACCCGCCGCTGGGCGACGAGATCGAGGGTGCGGGCGATCTCGGCCCTCGTGGCGTAGCGGCTGCCGGTGACGACGACCTCGTCGATGATCAGCCCGGCCGGATCCAGCGACAGCGCCGCACCGGGCTGGAAGCCGACCGCCACGAACGTCCCGGCCCGGCCGACGACCCGGACTCCGTTGGCCAGCGTCGAGTTCGACGCTACGGTGTCGACGCAGGCGTCGACCTTGCCGCCGGCCGCGCCGATCAGCCCGTCGGCCCACTCGGGATCGTCGCCGGGGTTCCACACGACGTCGAAGCCGAGGTCGGC
>JAICYE010000191.1 GCA_025934385.1 Acidimicrobiia bacterium
CGGGCGCTGGTGTCGTTCGCCGCCACCGAGCTCGCCCTCGACGCCGCCCGCCTCAACAACGGCGCGGTCACGGTGGCGGCGGTCCGGGACCACCACTGGCACTCCGACCTCTATGACGTCGACGCCGGCCAGCAGACCACCGCCCATGTCGTAGCCATCCGCTTCGGCCGGTGGGCGGCGACTGCCTCGAGCCGGCACCAGGCGCCGCCGCCGATGCGCCGCGGCGTCGTCATCCCGCCCGGCGGCGTCGTCGCCTGGGCCGGTCTGGAGCCGGCGCTCCCCTAACTATCCGGCGGTGGCGGCGGGCGCCGGGCTCGACGTGCCGAGGTAGGCCCGCACCACCACGGGGTCGTCGAGGACGTGGGCCGGGGCCCCGCTGGCGATGACCCGCCCGCCGTCGAGGGCCACGAGCCGGTCGCAGGTCGCCCGCAGCAGCGGGACGTCGTGCTCCACCACCACCAGCGCCGCCCCGGTGGCGTCGCGGATCCCTTTGAGGACGGGTGCCAGCGCCTCGGCCTCGGCCCGGGCCAGGCCGGCGCTCGGCTCGTCGAGCAGCAGGACCTCCGGCTCCTGGGCCAGCAGGCAGCCGAACTCCACGAGTCGGCGGGACCCGGTCGACAGCTCGGAGGCGAACCGGTCCCGGAAGACCGACAGCCGCAGCAGGGCCAGGATCCGCTCCACCCGCTCGAACACCTCGGCCTCCGACAGCAGCGAGGCCGGCAGCCGCAGGGCGGCGGCCAGTGGCTCCCGCGACGTCACCCACCGCTCGCAGCTCACCGCCAGCGTCTCGGTCACGGTCAGCCCGGGGAAGAGCCGGGCGTCCTGGAACGATCGGCCGAGGCCCCGCATGGCCCGGGCGTCGGGCGAGAGCGGCGACAGGTCGACGTCGCCCAGCGCCACCGTCCCGGCGTCGGGCACGACAAAGCCCGACAGCACGTCGAGCACCGTCGTCTTGCCGGCACCGTTGGGGCCCATGAGCCCGACGATCTCGCCGGGCTCGACGGCGAGGTCCACATCGTCGACGGCCGTCACGCCGCCGAACGTCTTGCGCAGTCCCCGGGCGGTGAGGGTGGCCCGGGGCCGGAGCTCGGGCATCGGCCGCAGCTCCTCCAGGCTCGGGGCGGCCCCGATCGCCTGCTCCCGGGCCCCGGACAGGAACACCGACCGCACGAGGTCGCCGCGGTCGAGGATCTCCTGCGCCGGGCCGGAGAAGCGGGTCTCACCCTTCTCCAGGAACACCGCCCTGTCGGCGACCTTCAGGGCCAGCTCGGCCGACTGCTCGACGAGCACGACGGCCACGCCCTCGTCGCGCAGCCGGCGCACGACGTCGAGCAGCTCGGCCACCACCACCGGGGCGAGGCCGAGCGACAGCTCGTCGACCAGCAGCAGGCGGGGTTCGGGCATGAACGCCTGGGCCAGCGCCAGCATCTGCTGCTGGCCGCCGGACAGGAGCCCGGCCCGGACCCCGAGCCGGCCCGACAGGCCGGGGAAGAGCTCGAGGGCCCGGTCCAGGGCCCGCTTCGAGCGGGGGCGGTCCCGACGGTGCGACCAGGTCGCCATCCGCAGGTTCTCGCCCACGGTCAGGTCGGGGAAGATGCCCCGGCCCCCGGGCATGTGGGCCACACCGAGCGACGCCATCTTCACCGGAGAGGCGCCGGTGACCTCGCGCCCGTCCAGCCGTACCATGCCGCCCTTCGGAGGAGTGAGCCCGGAGATCGCCCGCAACAGCGTCGACTTCCCCGCACCGTTGGTGCCGAGCACCGCCAGTACCTCGCCGGCGGCGACCTCGAGGCTGACGTCGAAGAGGATCTGGGTGCGCCCGTAGGCGACATCGAGGCCGGCGCACTCGAGGAGCGGCGTCATGCCCCGACCAGCTCCGGAGCGACACCGGCGCCGGGATCCGGCGGCGGGCCCGGCGGGCCGGACGGTGGCGCCGGTTCCCCGGCGGCGCCGGGCAGTTCGATGCCCCGCCTCCGGGCCACCAGCGCGAACGTCCGCCGGCGCAGCCCGGCCGTCACCTGGGCCAGCCCGCCCGGCAGGACCAGCAGTACGAACAGGACCCCGGCGCCGGTCACGATCAGCTGCGCCCCGCCGGTCAGGGCGTACTGGGCGTAGCGCAGAAAGATGGCCCCGGTCAGCGCGCCGCCGAGAGACGTCGCTCCCCCCAGCACCAGCATGGAGAAGGCCTCGAAGCCCATGGCCGGCGTGAAGCTCCCGGCCCGCACCCCGTCGAGGACGACGGCGAGCAGCCCGCCGGCCAGCCCGGCCAGCGCCCCGCTCACGGCGAAGGCGGCCAGCTTCGTGCGGCTGATGTTGATGCCCCGGGCGGCGGCCGCCCGCTCGTTGTCCCGCACCGCCACCATCGCCCGGCCCGGCCGGGTGCGGCGGATCCCGGCCACGGCCGCCAGCGCCCCGATCACCACGATCAGGCAGAAGTAGTAGAGCGTGCGCTCGTCGTGAAGGTCGAAGCGCGACAGCACCACCGCCCGCTCCACCTGCTGGGGAATCAACGACGCGAAGTTGGCCGGGTTGAGGGCGAACGTGGAGAGGGGAACGGCGAAGGCCAGCGTCGTCACGGCGAGGAACAGACCCCGCACCCGCAGCGCCGGCAGGCCGATGAGCACGGCTACCAGCATCCCGGCGGCGGCGCCGGCCAGCAGGGCGAACAACAGATCGGCGCCGGTCTTGCTCACGAGGTCGCCGGTCACCGTGGCGCCGAGGCCGGCGATGGCGAACTGGCCGAGGCTGATCTGGCCGGCCCAGCCGGTCAGCACCACCAGCGACACGGCCACGATGGCGTAGACCAGCGTCACCGAACCGAGCAGCGAGATCTGGCTCGGCGACATCGCCGCCGGCACCACGACCGCCAGCGCCAGCCCCGCCAGGAAGATCAGCCGCCGGCCCCAGACGATCTCCGGCAGCCGGGCGATCGGTGTGGGGACGGGCGGCGTCTCGCCGGCCGCCGACCAGCTGGCGCCGAGAGCGTCGTCGGCCCGGGACAGCTTGTCCCGCTGGAGGAGCAGCCCGATCAGGACGGCGGCGAGCAGGCCGACGTCCACGAGGCTGGCCCGGGACGTGTTCCAGAACACCGCTTCCTGGAACACGCCGATCCCGACGCCGGCCAGCATCGCTCCCGGCAGGCTCTCCATGCGGGCCAGCACCGCCGCCGCCAGCGCCGGCAGCAGCAGCGCCGGACCGCTGGTGAAGCTCCCGCCCGACCCGACGAGCGGCGCGGCCAGCATGGCCGACAGTGCCGACAGCACCGCGGCGATCGACCACACCACGGTCGACAGCCGGCGGACGGGGATGCCGAGCAGCATGGCGCGTTCGGCGTTGGCCGAGCTGGCCCGGATGGCCACGCCGACGGCGCTGCGCCGCAGGAACAGGGTGAGCAGCGTCACCACCACCGGCACGACGATGATCACCTGCACGTGGGCGCCGGAGAAGAGCAGCGGCGAAAGGTGGAACGACCACGGCAGCGGAGTCCGGAAGCCGCCCGACAGGCCGCCCAGCGGCCCACCGCCGCCGAACAGCGATGGCAGCGTCAGCTCGATCCCCGACAGGATCTGGGCCAGACCGATGGTGGCCACGGTGAGCACCAGCCGGGGGGCCCAGAAGAACCGCTGGATGATCAGCCGGTCGGCCAGGGCGCCGACGAGGGCGGCGGTGACGATCCCGACGGCGAAGGCGCCGTAGTAGTTCCACCCGCGGTGCTGGAACAGCTGGGTGGCCAGGACGCCGGCGGCCGAGCCCAGCGTCGCCTGAGCGAAGTTGACGATGCGGCAGGCCCGGTAGATGAGCACCAGGCCCATGGCCGACAACCCGATCAGCGAACCGAGGACGATTCCCTGCAGGACGACGCCGGGCGGGAGGCTCACGGCGCCGCCGGCGGCGGGATGGGCGCGGGGGGCGCCTGATCGGGCCAGGACGAGCCCCGGAACCGCCGACCGCCGTTCAGCGTGATGTAGCGCCCGGGCTTGTTGTTGAAGGCCGAAATGGCGTTGCGGTCGTAGTAGATCTCCCTCGCGTCATCGCTGCAGGTGTGGTCGGTGGGTGAGAAGCTCCACCGTCCGAAGCTGCCCGTCCGGGGCGGGTAGGCGAACATCCCCGCCTGGAACGTCTGCGGCGTGAGGTTCGGCCCGGCCATCTGCAGGCCGATGAACAGCATCAGGAAGTTGTAGTAGTACTGATCCCGGGTGACGGCCGGTTCGTCGTTGGGGCGCACCGCCTTGTAGGCCCGGTAGGACTCGGAATCCTTCCCCTGGAAGATGTCCGACAGGAAGCTCTGCCCGTAGGCGTTCTGCCACTGGTCCTGGTCGTAGAACTGGCCGAGGATGTCGAGGTCGGTCAGGGCCGAGCCGGTGACGAACCACTCCGGCCAGTAGTCCTGCTGGGTGGCGGCGCCGGTGAGGAAGTACGGCAGCGCCGGATCGGTGACGAGGATCACGGTGCTGACTCCGGCGCCCTTCAGCTGGGCGGCCATGTTCGGGGCCTCCTGCTGCATCTTGGAGAAGTCGAGGGCGTAGTCGATCTCCTTGGCGATGCTGATGCCGGCGGCGGCCAGCCGGGGCTTGCCCTCGTCGACGCACTGCTTGTAGACGGGGTCGTCGGGCACCAGCAGCCCGTACTTGCGGGGCTTCTGGCGCAGGGCCGCGCTGCCGGCCCGCACGGCGTTCTCGGTCGGCTTGAACCGCTTGGCCAGCAGGTCGACGGCGTTGCTGACCAGCGTCGTGCAGTCGATCAGCTGGCCCCAGGCGTAGGGAGACTTGGCCTCGTAGTAGCTCTCCGGGAGGTGCAGCCCGCCGAACGACACGACCTTCTGCCGCACGAGGGCGTCGAGGTAGGGCTGGCTGATGGCCGACAGGTCGGCGAAGGCGCCGATCTCCTGGCCGACCTTGAGGGCGTCGGCGTTGGCCTCCTCCTGGCCGCCGCCGGAGAACTCCTTCAGCATGTTGCCCCGGCCCTGGTAGCTGACGAGCTTCACCTTGCGGCCGTAGAGCTGGAAGTGCGTGTTGAAGTACTCGAGGAGGGCGTCGCGGCTGCGGATCTGGTCCTCCTTGGTGTCGGTCAGCCCCTTGTCCCGCGCCTCCTGCTTGAGCTTGTCGTTGTTGGAGCCGCCGCCCATGTCGGTCTCCCGCCAGGCGACGGTGATCGTGTCCTTCGTGACGCCCTTGGCCGTCGCTCCACCGTTGTCGGTGCCGTTCCAGTCGAGACAGGGCGGCGAGTAGGGCGAGTTGCCGTCCTGGGCCGTTGCGCCCGAGCAGTCCCGCCCGAGGGTGACGGTGCCGGGCCCGGCCACCTTGCCGGGAGCCACGCCGGCCGCCGCACCGGCGGCCGGGCGGGCGGAGCGCGCCCCGCCGCTCGTGGCGGTGGTGGCCGGGCGGACGCCCGGGCGGTGCACC
>JAICYE010000219.1 GCA_025934385.1 Acidimicrobiia bacterium
ATTCTCGGCGGCCGACCCCCTCGGGAGGATTGGTCCGTGACGTGGTGGCGCAACGCCGTCATCTACCAGATCTATCCCCGGTCGTACCGGGATTCCGACGGCGACGGCGTCGGCGACCTCGCCGGCGTCACCGAACGGCTCGGCCACCTCGCCTGGCTCGGCGTCGACGCCGTCTGGATCACGCCGATCACCGTCTCGCCCGACACCGACTGGGGCTACGACGTCGCCCATTACACGAGGGTGCAGCCGGTACTGGGCGATCTGGACGGCTTCGACCGATTGGTAGCCGAGGCCGGGCGGCGGGACATCAAGGTGGTGCTCGACCTCGTCCCCAACCACACCAGCTCGAAGCACCCCTGGTTTCGGGAAAGCCGCACCTCGAAAAGCTCGCCGAAGCGCGACTGGTACGTGTGGACCGATCCGAGGCCGGACGGGTCGCCACCCAACAACTGGCGTTCGAGCTTCGGCGGCCCGGCCTGGACGACGGACCCAGTCACCCGGCAGTACTACCTGCACAACTTCCTGCCCACCCAGCCCGACCTCAACTGGTGGAGCGAGGACGTGCGGGAGGAATTCGACCGGATCCTCCGGTTCTGGTTCGACCGGGGGGTGGCCGGTTTCCGCATCGACGTCTGCCACAAGATCGTGAAGGACAAGGAGCTGCGGGACAACCCGCCGGCCGAGGCCGGCGATCACCCCTACATCGCCCGTTTCGGACAGCGCAAGGTGTACAACTCGGAACGGCCCGAGGCCCACGACGTCCTGCGGCGGTGGCGGGCCGTCGCCGAGGAGTACGACCCGCCCCGGCTGCTGCTGGGCGAGACCTACGTTCTCGACGTCGAGCGCCTGAAACCGTTCTACGGCCAGGGTGACGAGCTGCAGCTGGCCTTCAACTTCGTCTTTCTCCATTCGCCGTTCACCGCCGAGGGCTTGCGGTCGATCGTCGGCGCGACCGAGGGGGCGCTCGGCGACGTGCCGGGGGCCTGGCCGGTGTGGGCGATCTCGACCCACGACCTGCCCCGCTACGTGAACCGCTGGTGCGGCGGTTCGCCGGAAGGGGCCCGGTCCGCCCTGCTCATGCTGCTGACGCTGCGGGGGACGCCCGTCCTCTACTACGGCGACGAGCTCGGCATGGCCGACGTGCCGGTGCCGCCCGAGCAACGGCGTGACCCCGTCGGGACGGGGTCGTTCGACGCCGGGCCCGGCCGGGATCCCTGCCGCACGCCCATGCCGTGGACGCCCGGGCCGGGCGGCGGCTTCACGTCGCCCGGAGTGCAGCCCTGGCTGCCGCTCTCGGCCCAGCCCGGCGTGACAGTGGACGAACAGCGGTCTGACCCCGGTTCCACGCTGACGCTGTGCCGGGATCTGATCGCGCTGCGGCGTTCGGAGCCCGAACTGTCGGGCGGTGACTACGAGGCGTTACCGACGTCTGGCGGGCTCTGGGCCTTCCGGCGGGGGCGGCGGTTCGTGGTGGCCCTGAACCTGGTGGACGAGGCCGGCTCGGTCGACGTGGGCCCATCCGCCGCTCGGATCCGGGTGGCGACGCGCCGGGAGCGCGACGGGGAGCCCGTCAGCGGAACGCTGCAGCTCGGTCCCTGGGAAGCAGCGGTGCTGGAGACCGGCGATTAGATGTCGGGCGGCAGGGCCCGGGCGGCGATGTTGGTGCACGTCTCCTCGCCGTAGTCCATGCCGAGGTCGGAGGGGTAGCGGGTCGTGACCACCACGATCCACCGGTTGGGGTGGGGACCGTCGTCGACCACGCCGGTGCAGTGCACCCGCCAGACCTGCTGGTCGACGTCGGGGTACCAGCCGTCCTTCACCGCCGGGTTCGAGTGGTGCACGACGTCGCCGACGCCGAAGCGCTGCTCCGGCACCACCTGGCGCATCTCGGCCAGGAGGGCGTCGCGGTGGGCGGGGGTGAGCCCCCGGGCATGGGCCAGGGCCGAGAGGATCACGGCCATGTCGCGGGCCGTGGTCGTGCTGAAGCCCCAGTCGGTCGGCTGGTCCGGCGGCTGGGGCGGCTGCGTGTTCTTGACGCCGGTCACCTTGCGGACCCAGTCGATCACCGCCGGACCGCCGAGCTCGGCCCAGAGGCGATCGGCGGCATCGTTGTCGCTGGCGCGGATCATGGCCGAGAGGTCGGACTGCTCGCTCGCGGTCAGCGTACGGTGCTGCTGCTCGGCCACGGAGAAGAGCCGCATGCCGATCACGACCTTGATGATCGACGCCGTCCGCAGCACGGCACCGCTGTCGCCGTTGCCCAGCACCTTGCCGGAGATGGTGTCGACGACGGCGACGCCAACGGTGCAGGCCCGGCTGTCGGCGTCGCGGGCGGCCTCGGCCAGCCGGTCGGCGATGGTCTCCTCCGTGTGCTGGAACCCTCCGCACCCACCCGGCCGGCCGACGGGGGCGATGGCCACGACGGCGTCGGAGGTGGCGCCGGTGGCCGACCCGGTGAACGGGGCGTCGCCGAAGGCGAAGACCCCGCCGTCCCGGGCGGCCAGCCAGTAGCCATTGCCGGTGGCGTTCCCGGCGATGCCGACGACGGGGTTGGCCGCCGCCGTCCGACCGGCCGCCGAGCCGAGGAAGCGGGCGTCGCCGAAGGCGAAGACGCCTCCGTCCGCCGCGGCCAGCCAATACCCCCGGCCGGACGGGGTGGCGGCCATGCCGACGATCGGCTGGTTGAGCTTGGTGGCACCGGTGGAACCGGCGAAGGGCGCATCGCCGAAGGCGAACACCCCGCCGTCGGAGGCCGAGAACCAGTAGCCCTGGCCGGTCCGGGTGGCGGCCATGCCGACGATCGGCTGGTTGAGCCGAAGCCCGCCGGTGGAGCCGGCGAAGGGCGCGTCGCCGAAGGCGAAGAGGCCACCGTCGCGGGCCAGGAGCCAGTACCCCCCTCCCGTCGGCGTCGACGTCATGCAGACCAGCGGTTGGTTGAGCGAGTGGCCGAGCATCGACCCGAAGTCCGGGGCGCCGCCCAGGCGGTAGACCCTCCCGTCGGCGCTGGCCATCCAGTATCCGCCGCCGGGGGCGTCGGCGTCGGCGCCGGCCGGGCCCGGCCCGACCACGCCGAAGCTGCCGGCTACCACGACCAGCACGGCGCAGGCGGAAACGGCGCGTCGGCAGCGATCGGCGAAGGACATGGGCAGCGGCACCCTAGCCGGTCCGCCGGCCGTCGCCGGCGCGGCGGGCGGGCGTCGGCGGGACGGGCCGGAGCCGGGCGACGTCACGGATCGCCCGGCTCGTGGGTGTGTCGGTGAGTGAAAGCCAGTTGGCCGGTCAGCCGTTCTCGATACCGGTGACCGAGAAGTTCGAGTCGACCTTGACGGTGACGTGGCTGCCGTCCGACTTGGTCATGTGGGCCTCGTAGGGCGAACCCTCGGCGTCGGTCTCGGCCCGCTCGACGGTGGCGCCGGGGACGGCGGCGAGCGCCGCGGCCTTGACCTTGTCGGCGGTGTCACCGGTGAGGAGGACCTCGGTCCTGCCGTTGGCGCCGACGTGCCCGCCCTTGCTGGGGTCGAAGCTGCCGCCGGGGCCGCCGGGGCCGCCGGGGCCGCGGCCGCCGTGGTCGGACGGGCTGCCGGCAGGGGCGCCGGCGGCGGGAGCGGTCGACGAGGCGCCGGCGGCGGTGGAGGAGGTGGTCTCAGCAGCGTTGGCCGTGCCGTTGATGAGGGCGGCGCCGAGGGCGCCGCCGACGAGGGTCGAACCGACGAGGCCGGCGCTCATCAGGGCCTTGCGCAGGGTGTTCATGGCGTTCTCCTCGGGTGGGTGGCCCGGCCTTCCGGACCGACACCCACAGCTTCGGGAGCGAGCATCCGAGTTCGCTGGTCCGACGCTCCGAAAAGGCTTGGACTGCGGTCCCAGCCTCGGACCAGCCCGGTCGGCGGCTCCGGCGGCGTTCCCGCGCCGGCGTTCCGACCAGGGCCGGAAGGTTCCGAGCGCCCAGGCCCACAGGCCGCCGAGGATCCACCCGGCCAGCACGTCGGTGGTGTCATGCTGGCCGTTGTAGACGCGGGCCACGCCGATGATCAGCGCCAGGACGACGAGGCCGGCGGGAAAGATCCATGGCCGCCGCCACGGCCGGCGCCGGCCCGCCCGGCCACCGTCGCCCGCCGGGGCGGGCCACACCCGGCGGGCGACGAGAACGGCGGCGGTGCCATAGACGGCCGCCGCCAGCGTGGCGTGGCCCGAGGGGAACCCGAGCTCCGTCACGCCGGCCAGGCCGCCGGGCAGGCCCGACTGGCCCCGCCGGACGAGGACCTTCACCGCCAGTGCGATGACCGCACCGCCGCCGTAGGCCAGGACGAGGGCGACGAGCGGCGCAACGCGCCGACGCCGCACGGCCCAGAGGCCGCCGGCCACCAACGCCACGACGAGCGCGACGGCATCGGAGCCGAAGTGCGCCACCCCGACCAGGGCGATACCCAGCCCATGGCTGTGGTGGGCATGGACCCACCGGTTGACCGGACGGTCGATCCCGGCATGGAAGAAGCCGTAGGCGACGTGGAGGATGAGGACGCCCATCCCCCACCCGAGCAGGATCAGGCCGGCGACCGTGGCGGCCAGTGGTCGAAGTCTCCGAATCATGCCCCCAGATTTCTCGCCGTCGCGGGGCACGCCCCGCCGCCGCCGCCAGTCTCCACACGATCTCCGCACGACGCTCGCTCCGACGCCGAATCTCCGCCGACGTGGGTCTCTCGAGTCGCCTAGCGCGACGAGAACGGCGGGCCCCGCCAGCGCGGAACGGTGCCCGGCCGACACGGGGTCGACCGGGCACCTTCCGATTCGTCGGCCTCAGTCCAGCCGTCTACTCCGTTCGGGGGAGCGTGGCCGAGCCGCTCACCTTGGCGGGGAACTTGGCGGTGATGCCCTGGGCGAGGGTGTCGCCCATCGACATCATGTGGTCGAAGGCCTTGTCGTAGTCCGTGATCGCCTGGGCGTAGTCGCCCTTCAGCAGATCGACGGAGTAGGTGGTGGTCTGGTCGATGTGGGTCTTCATCATCGGCTCGGTGGCTGATGTCGGCCAGTTGTCGGG
>JAICYE010000487.1 GCA_025934385.1 Acidimicrobiia bacterium
GGGGCGATGCCGCCGACGTCGCCCTGCAGGTCGTTGAAGCGGCGGGGGCCGTCGAGGAGGGCGGAGACGATCAGCAGCGCCCAGCGGTCGCCCACCCGGGCCACGGCTTCCTCGAGCGGCGACGGGGCGTCGGTGGGTTCGGCCATGAAAAACATCCTGCCTGACGTTGCCGAAGTGGGTTGTGACTAGTAACTTGCAATCAACAAGTTACCCCACTGACCGAGGAGGCAGGCAGGCATGGCAGGAGTACTGGAGGAGCTGGAGGCGGCGACGGCGAGCGTGGCCGACAGGGTCGGCCCGGCCGTCGTCGGCATCGGGCAGGGCTGGGGCCTGGGGTCGGGCGTGGTCGTGGCCGACGGCGTGGTGCTGACCAACGCCCACAACGTCTCGGACCCCGGGATCACGCTGATCTTCGCCGACGGCCGCACGGTGGAGGGCCAGGTGTCGGGGCACGACATCGACGGCGACCTGGCCACCATCGCCGTCGACACGGCCGGGGTGACACCGGTCGAGTGGGCCGGCACCGAAGGGGCGGCCCGGGTGGGATCGGCCGTGTTCGCGGTGGCGAACCCCGGTGGCCGGGGCCTGCGGGTCACCCTGGGCGCGGTGGCCTCTGTCGGCCGGACGTTCCGCGGGCCCCGCGGCCGGCGGGTCACCGGCACCATCGAGCACACCGCGCCGATGACCAAGGGGTCGTCGGGCGGCCCCCTGGTCGACGGCGCCGGCCGCCTGGTGGGCCTGAACACCAACCGGCTGGGCGAGGGCTTCTACGCCGCCCTGCCGGCCGACGAGGACCTGCGCCGCCGGGTCGACGCCCTCAGCCGGGGCGAGTCGCCCGCCCGCCCCCACCTCGGCGTGGGCCTCGTCCCCGGCCGGGCCGCCCGCCAGATCCGCCGCGCCGCCGGGCTCCCCGACCGCGACGGGGTGCTGATCCAGGAGGTCGAGGACGCCAGCCCGGCGGCCGACGCCGGCCTGCGCCGGGGCGACCTGGTCGTCGAGGCGGCAGGCTCGGCGGTCACCACCATCGACGACCTCTACCAGGCCATGGACGGCCTGGGCGACGGTCAGACGCTGGCCCTCACCGTGGTGCGGGGCGTGGACGAGCTGTCGGTGAGCGTCACCTTCGGCGGCGGCGGCACGCGCGAGGAGGGTTCGGCATGACCGGCGCGGGAGGCCGGTCCTGGCGCCATGCACCGGACCGCCCTCGCCGGCCCGTGGCGGCGCAGCCGTGATGGTCGACGAGGACATGGCGCGCCCGGCTGACGCCGACGCCGACGTCCTCGACGCCTACTCGCGGACGGTGATGTCCGTGGCCGAGCGGCTCATCCCGTCGGTCGCCAGCCTCAAGGTCATGGCCCGGGTGCCCGGCGGCCGCCGCCAGCAGGGGTCCGGCTCGGCGGTGGCCATCACCGCCGACGGGTTCCTGCTCACCTCGGCCCACGTGGTCGAGCGGTCCTCCGGCGGCGTCGCCGTCTTCGCCGACGGGGCCGAGGCCGAGTTCGACGTGGTGGGCGCCGACGCCCTCTCCGACCTGGCGGTGATCCGCACCACCGCCGGCGCCCAGCTCCACACGGCGGCGCTGGGTGACGCCGACCGCCTGCGGGTCGGCCAGCTCGTCGTCGCCATCGGCAACCCGCTGGGCTTCGCCGGCTCGGTGAGCGCGGGCGTGGTCAGCGCCCTGGGGCGGTCGTTCGCGGCCGCCGCCAGCCGCTCGGGGCGCACGGTTGAGAACGTCATCCAGACCGACGCCGCCCTGCACCCGGGCAACTCGGGTGGCGCGCTCGCAACCGGCTCGGGCGAGGTGGTGGGCATCAACACCGCCGTCGTCGGGCCGGGCGTGGGCCAGGGCCTGGGCCTGGCCGTGCCCGTCAACCCCACGACCCGCGGCATCGTGTCGGCCCTCATGGCCGACGGGCGGGTCCGGCGGGCCTACCTGGGCATCGCCGGCGGCTCGCGCCCGCTGCCGCCCAAGGCCGCCGCGGCCACCGGCCGCGACCGGGGGATCGAGCTGCTGACGGTAGTGGCCGGGAGCCCCGCGGCCCGGGCCGGGCTGCGGCCCGAGGACCTGCTGCTCGGGGTCGACGGGACCCCCGTGGCCAACGTCGGCGACCTGCAGCGGCTGATGACCGGCGACCGGATCGGCCGGCCGCTCGGCGTGGACGTCTTCCGGCGGGGACGCGTCCAGACCGTCGAAGTCGTGCCCGTCGAGCTGGCCGACTGACGGGACCGGGAACCGGGCCGCCGGCCGGGCTACGCCGCCGATGACGCGACCGAGAGGCAGGTGACGGGCGGCCCGGCGGCCACCGTGCGCCAGGTGGCGCCCTCGTCGGTGGACGCGTAGACCCGGCCCGTGGGCGTGCCCAGCGCGGCGCAGCCGTCGCCGGCAGCCAGGCAGCCGGTGTCGACGTTGCCGGGGAACGACCCCGGCAGGCCGACGAA
>JAICYE010000240.1 GCA_025934385.1 Acidimicrobiia bacterium
GCGCCCGGTCCGGCCACGACCTCATCAGCGGCTTCGACTGGTCCCGGTCGACCGACGCGCTCGAAGGCTGGTTTCTCGAGACCCTGGGGAGCGACGAGGGTTAGATGGCGGTCCCGGTCGTCGATGTCGTGATCATCACCTGGAACGACGGCCCGCTCCTCGACCGGGCGCTGTCCTCGGCGCTGGCCAGCACCGGCGTCGCGGTGCGGGTCCTGGTGGTGGACAACGGCTCTGATCCGCCTGTCCGCTGCGACGGCGACCCGTCGGTCGTACTCGTGACCAACGACGTCAACCGGGGGATCGCCCCGGCCCGGAACCAGGGGGCCCGGCTCGGATCGTCGCCGCTCATCTGCTTCCTCGACAGTGACGCCGTCCTCGCCCCCCAGGCCTTGGCCCGGTTGGCGGAAGCGCTGCTGGCCGACCCGCAGATCGCCCTGGCGGCGCCGGTGTTCGTCGGCCAGCCCGCCGCGGCGAGTGGCGGCAGGGCGCCGACGTTCGGGCGCAAGGTGGCCCGGGTGGCCGGGTGGAGCGACCGCTATGTCGAACTCGATCGGGCCGCCGGCGCCACGAGCTGGGACGTCGACTTCGCGATCGGGGCGTGCCAGGTCGTGCGGCGGACGGCCTTCGAGAAGGTGGGCGGCCTCGACGAGTCGTACTTCTACGGCCCGGAGGACGTCGACTTCTGTCTCCGCTTGCGGGAGGCGGGCTGGCGTCTCGTCCAAGTGGCGGACGCCCCGGTCGAGCACCCACCCCGCCGGAGGAACCGGCGGCTCCTCACCCGCCGGGGGGCCCGCCACGCTTGGGCGGTGTGCCGTCACCTCTGGCGGCACCGGGGCTTTCAGCGGCGCGTCGCCGGAGGACGGCCACGGACCCCCGCCTGAGTGCCGTCGTCGTCGCCTACCGGAGCCGCGCCCAGCTGCCGGCGTGCCTCGACGCCCTGACCCGGATCACCCCGCCCGGGAACATCGTGGTCGTCGATCACGGCGACGACGACAGCGCCGAACTCGCCACGGCCCGTGGCACCCACGTGATCCGCAACCCCGCGAACCCGGGCTACGGAACGGGACAGAACCAGGGGGTGGCCCGGACAAGCGGTCCCTACGTGTTGCTGGTGAACCCCGACGCCGTTGTCGATCCGGCCGGCGTCGCCGCCGGATTGGCCCTGCTCGACGCCGAGCCTCGCGTCGCCGCGGTGCAGGGGGTGATCACGAACCGGGCGACCGGGGGGCCGGAGCGGAGCCAGGGCGTGTCTCTCGGGCCGGTCCACCTCATCGGACGGGCGCTCGGCGCCCGGCGCCTCCTGCGGCTGGGAACGGTCCGCCAACTGGCACGAGTTGTCCCCGGGCTCGCCGACCACGTGGACCGGGTGCCGGGCGGCGCCGCCGACGTCGAGAGTGTTGCCGCCGCTGCTCCGCTGGTGCGCCGGTCGGCGTTCGAGGACGTCGGCGGATTCGACGAGGGCTACTTCCTCTACGGCGAAGACCTCGACTTGAGCCGTCGACTGCGGGACTCCGGTTGGCGTCTCGTTGCCCTGCCGGTCCCTTGGGCGGAGCACGCATCCGGCGCCTCATCAGCGGGCTGGTGGGACCGCGAGCTCGTGTGGTGGGAGGGAACGCTCCGCTACGCCGCGAAGTGGTGGCCGCGCTCGGCCTGGCTGGTGGCCCGGGTGGCGACCGGCATGCGGCTCGTGCCCATGGCGCTCGCCCGTCCCCGCCGGCTGCGGGAGCTGGTGGACCGGCTCGTAGTGGGACCCGGCCGGTGCCGGGCCGACTGATACGTTGCCTCCGACCGAACGCCGCGATGCCGGAGGCCCGGTGGTCGACGAGGATCCCTGGGAGCAGCACGCCGGCTGGTGGCAGGAGGGCTTCACCGAGGGGGCTGATCCGGAGTACGAGGAGCAGATCCTGCCCCTGGCCGCCGAATGGCTGGCCGGGGCGGCGCGGGTCCTCGATGTCGGGACCGGTGAGGGCCAGCTGGCCCGGCTGGCGGTCAAGGGCGGGGCGGGGCTGGTCGTCGGCGTCGACCCGACCTGGGGACAGCTCACGGTCGCCCGGGAGCGGGCCGGCGGCCCGGTCTACGCCCGGGGGGCGGCCGCCTCCCTGCCGTGCCGGAGCGGCGCCTTCGACGCCGTCGTCGCCTGCCTGGTGTTCGAGCACATCGTCGAGTTCGCCGCCGCCATCGCCGAGGTGGCCCGGGTGCTGCGGCCGGGCGGCCGGTTCCTGTTCTTCCTCAACCATCCGCTGCTGCAGACGCCGGGCAGCGGGTGGATCGACGACCACATCCTCGAGGAGCAGTACTGGCGGATCGGCCCCTACCTGGTCGACGACGAGTCGGAGGAGGAGGTCGCCCCGGGGGTCCGCCTGCCGTTCATCCACCGGCCGCTCAGCCGCTACGTCAACGCCATGGCCGACGTCGGGCTGCTCGTCGAGCGGATGGAGGAGCCGGCGCCCCCGGAGGGCTTCCTGGAACGGGCGGCCGAGTACCGGGAGGCGGCGACGATCCCCCGGCTGCTGTTCCTGGCCGCCCGGAAGCTCGGCACCCGTCCTCAGCACGACCTGTCGTACTTCGGGCCCGCACAGGGCCCTGAGCACGACCGGTGGTGATCGGGCGCAGCGCTGGTATGGCCGGCCCATGTTGCGACGAGGAGGGCTAGGCGATCTCCAGCATGCGGGCCAGGGCCAGGCGGGCGCCGGCGGCGGTGTCCTCGTCGACGGTGATCCGGTTGACGATCTCGCCCCGGGTCAGAGCGTCGAGGCAGCAGGCCAGGTGGGGCTCGTCGATCCGGAACATGGTCGAGCAGGGGCAGATCAGCGGGTCGAGGGAGAAGATCGTCTTGTCGGGGTGCTCCGCGGCCATGCGCCGCACCATGTGGATCTCGGTGCCGACGGCCAGCACCGACCCGGCCGGCGCCTCCTCGACCCAGGCCAGGATCCGCTCGGTGGAGCCGACCTTGTCGGCCAGGGCCACGATGTCGTGGGAGCACTCGGGGTGCACGACCACCTCGACGCCGGGGTGCTCGGCCCGGGCGGCGGCCACATGGAGAGGCGTGAACCGCTGGTGGACCGAGCAGTGACCCTTCCACAGGAGGAAGCGGGCGTCCTTGATCTCCCGGTCCTCCAAGCCGCCCTGCTCGAGGCGGGGATCCCACACCGCCGTGTCCGACCGCGGGTACCCGAGCGCCAGGGCGGTGTTGCGGCCGAGGTGCTGGTCGGGCACGAACAGCACCCGGTCTCCCCGCCCGAGGGCCCAGGTCAGCACGCCCCGGGCGTTGGACGAGGTGCAGCAGGCGCCGCCGTGGCGGCCGACGAAGGCCTTCACCGCCGCCGACGAGTTGACGTAGGTGATCGGCACGACCCGTTCGACGTCGATGACTTCGGCCAGGGCCTCCCAGCACTCCTCGACCTCGTCGACGTCGGCCATGTCGGCCATGGAGCAGCCGGCGTTCAGGTCGGGGAGCACCACGCGCTGGTCGGGACCGGTCAGGACGTCGGCCGACTCGGCCATGAAGTGGACGCCGCAGAACACGATGTCCGACGCCCAGTCGTTCTCGGCGGCGTAGCGGGCCAGCTTCAGGGAGTCGCCCCGGGCGTCGGCCCAGCGGATGACCTCGTCCCGCTGGTAGTGGTGCCCGAGGATCAGCAGCCGGTCCGACAGCTCCGCCTTGGCCGCGGCGATGCGGGCCTCGAGCTGGACGGGCGTGGCCAGGGTGTAGTCGTCGGGCAGCGGGGGCTGCAGTCGGAGCATGAATTCGCCCTCCAAATGCGAGCCCCGGTTATCGGCCGGTGGGAGCGGCCTGGCCCGTCCCACGGGGATGTCGGCCCCGGAGCGAATGTGGCCCGCAAGCGCCAGGTGCGGGTCGGCGCCAGTGTACTGGCACCTTGTGGGAACCGCCCGACGCGGCCTCCTATTCCGGGGCCAGACCGGGCAGGCCGTCGATGCTGCGGGCGTTCTTGGTGGCCTTGTACTCGGCCATCTGGGCGTCGGTCTTGCGGTTGACCCAGTCGGCCAGCTGGCCCCGCTCGCCCCGGTACTCCATGAGCGGCACCCCGTACCCGCAGGAGTCGGAGATCCGCTCGACCGACACCCGGATCACCGTCCGGGCCCCGGGCTGGGGCGGGAACCGGCCGATGAGCTCCTCCCACACCGGATCGCCCGGGAGGTGGACGCTGCCGCGGCCGTGCAGCCGCACGACCCGGGGCGGGCCCTCGAAGGCGCAGAACATGACGACGATCCGGCCGTCGTTCTTCAGGTGGGCCACGGTCTCGATGCCGCTGCCGACGATGTCGAGGTAGGCCACCGTCCGCTCGTCGATGATCGTGAAGGTGCCGTCGACGCCCTTGGGCGAGAGGTTCACGTGGCCCTCGTGGCGGCCCGGGGAGGTGGCCACGAAGAAGACCTTCTGCCGGTCGATGAACTCGGCCAGCCGGCCGTCGATCGCTTCGAAGATCTTCGCCATGTTCCCTCCCTCGGCGGACGAGTTTGCCAGGCCCGACTGGCAGAATGGGGTGTCTATGCTCGCCCGCCCCGCCGCCGGCACGATCCCCGACGCTCCCGGGTCCTACCAGTTCAAGGACCGGGACGGCCGCGTCATCTACGTCGGCAAGGCCAAGAACCTCCGCAGTCGCCTCACGAGCTACTTCCAGGATCCCCGGAACCTGCACGTGCGCACCGCCCAGATGGTGCAGACGGCGGAGAGCGTCGAGTGGATGCAGGTCCGCAACGACGTCGAGGCGCTCATGCTCGAGTACAGCCTCATCAAGCAGCACAAGCCCCGGTTCAACATCCGGCTCCGGGACGACAAGAGCTAC
>JAICYE010000261.1 GCA_025934385.1 Acidimicrobiia bacterium
GAACGGCAGGTGCTGCTCCACCAGCAGCAGCGTCAGCCCGTCCTCGTGCTTGCGCCGCAGGACCTCGTAGATCTCCGCCACGACCAGCGGTGCCAGGCCCAGCGAGAGCTCGTCGACCACCAGCAGTTCGGGGTCCATGGCCAGCGCCCGTCCGATGGCCAGCATCTGCTGCTCGCCGCCCGACAGCGATCCCGCCCGCTGGCCGGTCCGGCCGGCCAGCGCCGGGAACAGCGACAGGACGTCGTCGACGGCCCGGCGCACCCGGTCGGCGCCGCCCCGCCGGGCGAAGGCCGCCGCCCACAGGTTCTCCAGCACGGTCAGCGAGCCGAATACCGCCCGGCCCTCGGGCACGACCACGACGCCGAGCCGGGCCAGGGCGTGCGGCGCCCGCCCGTCAATCCGGGCGCTGTTCCAGGTGATCACACCGCCGGCCGGGCGGACCAGCCCGCCGACCGCCCCCAGGACGCTGGATTTCCCGGCACCGTTGACCCCGACGATCCCGACGCTCTGCCCGTCGGCCACAGCCAGGTCGACCCCCCGCACCGCCGTCACGCCCCCGTAGCGGACGACGAGGCCCTCAACGGCCAGCATGGGACACCTCTTCGACCACACCGAGATAGGCCCGCTGCACGGCGGGGTCGGCCCGCACGGCCTCGGGCGGCCCGGCGCAGATGAGCTCCCCGAAGTCCAGGACGTAGATCCTTTTCGCCACGGCCATCACCAGTTCGACGTCGTGCTCGATCAGCACCACCGACAGCCCGAGGCGGGCGGGCAGGTCGGCCACCAGCCGGCGCAGCCGGTCCGTCTCCGCCGCGCTGAGCCCGGCGGCCGGCTCGTCGAGGAGCAGCACTCCCGGCCGGGTCATCAGCGCCCGGGCGATCTCCACCATGCGCTGCAGGCCGAACGGCAGGTGCCGCACGGAACTCGCCGCGAACGACGACAGGCCGACCGCCCGCAGGACGACGTCGGCTTCGGCCGCCGCCCCGGCCCGCCCTCCGGCCGCCACCAGGAGGTTGCCCAGCACCGTTTCACCGCTGAACAGCAGTGGCGTCTGGAACGTCCGCGCCAGTCCCCGGGCGGTCCGTCGCTCGGCCGGCTCCCGGGGTGCCGCCCGGCCGTCGACCAGCACCGCTCCCCCGCTCGGGTGGAGGAAGCCCGACAGCACGTTGAAGCACGTCGTCTTGCCGGCGCCGTTGGGCCCGATGAGCCCGACGACCGAGCCGGGGGGCACCTCGAGCGAGACGGCGTCGAGGGCGGTGACGCCGCCGAAGCGGACGGTGGCGCGCTCCAGCGCCAGCGCCGGCGGCGAGACCCGCCCGCCCCACAGCCCGCAGAGCTCGTCGAGGGCCGGCGGATCCGGCTCGTCGCTGTCGGCGTCGAGGTCGACGACGCCGGACGGGCGGGCCAGCGCCCCCACCACGCCCCGGGGCGCCACCGCCACCGCCGCCAGCAGCATCGCCGCCAGTCCGAAGGTGACCCAGTTGCCGCTGATCGACAGCGTCCGGGCCAGTTCGGGCAGCAGGGCGTACGACAGGCCGCCGACCAGCGCGCCGGAGACGTACTCGATGCCGCCGACGAGGGCGATGGCCAGGAACAGCACCGACGGCGCAACGTCGAACCCCACCGGGGAGAGCCGGCCGACGACGCCGGCGTAGAGGGCGCCGCCCACGGCGGCGATGGCCCCGGAGGCGGCGAAGGCCACCAGCTTCGTGCGGGTGACACCGATGCCGACCGAGCGGGCGGCCCGCTCGCTGGTCCGCACCGCTCCGAAGGCCCGACCGAGGGGCGAGCGGCGCAGCCGCACGGCCACCAGCGCCAGCAGACCGGCCACCACGACCACGAAGCAGTACGTGGCGCGGTCCCCTCGCAGCACCAGCCCCGGCAGCGACGGCCGCGGCCCGCGGAAGCCCTCGCTGCCGCCGGTCAGCCAGTCGAACTGGAAGGCGAAGCGCTGCATCGCCAGAGCGAAGGCCACGGTGGCGGCGGCCAGGTAGAACCCCGACAGGCGCAGCGCCACCAGGCCGACGAGCAGCGTCACCGGCAGCGTGACCACCACCGCCAGCACCGCCCCGGCCGAGAACGGCAGGCTCCAGTGGTGATAGGCGGCCACCGTCATGTAGGCGCCGATCCCCATGAACGACGCCTGGGCCAGCGAGATCTGCCCGACCCAGCCGGTCAGCACGACGAGGCTCCCGGCCACCACGGCGTAGACGACGCCGAGCGTCACGACGTAGATCCAGTACGGCGTGAGCAGCAGCGGCACGGCGGCCGCCACGACGCCGGCGGCGCCCAGCAGGGCTTTTGGAGCGCGTGGCGCACCGTCGGCGTGCGTCACGCCCCCCAGAAGCCGGCCCGGACCGGGGGCCCTCACCCGACGAGGTCCTCTTCCAGCCGGGCCTCGTCGCCGGGCCGCAGCGTGATGAACCCGACGACGACGACGAAGACCAGCAGGTCGACGGTGCCCGGCCGGCGGATGTGGGTGCCGACCGACGTCTCCAGCACGCCGATGCCGATCCCGGCGGCCAGGGCCAGCCACAGGTTGGTGAGCCGGCCGACCAGCGCCGCGGCCAGCGCCTTGACCATGAGGGCCGGGATCTGGTAGGCGTCCATCACGATCGTCGGGCTGATGAGGATGCCGGCCAGGCCGGCCACGGCGCTGCCCAGCACCCAGGCCAGGGCGCTCATGGCCTTCGTGTCGATACCGGTCAGCTCGGCGATCTCCGGCTGCTCGGCGGTAGCCCGCAGGGCCAGCCCGTAGGGCGAGTAACGGAAGAAGGCGGCCAGCGCCACGACCAGCCCGAGGCTGGTGGCCAGCAGGCCGAGCGTCTCCGTCGAGACCGGCGTCCCCAACAGCCGGACCTGGCGCCGCACGAAGATCGGCTGCAGCTGGTAGAACTGCTGGGTGCTCCACCGCAGCAGCACCACCGCCTGGAGCAGTACGCCGAGGGCGATCGTCATGATGACGGCCGACAGCCGCGACCGGCCCCGCACGAACCGCAGCAGCAGGCAGTCGACCGCGAACCCGAGCAGCGCCGCCAGCTCCACGCTGAGCAGGATGGCGGTGGCCAGGTGGACGTGGTGCTCGTTGACCAGCGACCAGGTGACGAAGCCGGAGAGCATGGCGATGCCGCCGTGGGCGAAGTTGATGATCCGCGTCGCCTTGTAGATGAGGACGAGCCCGACGGCCAGCAGCCCGTAGAGGGCGCCGACGCCGGCTCCGATCATCACCAGCTGCATGCGATCACCCGCTGTAGTCGTCGCGGACGAAGCCGGTGACCGGCACGAACTTCCCGCCCTGGATCTGCAGCATGGCCCCCTGGCGGTTGGGGTCGTGGGGCCCGGGCCGGTAGCTGATGTCGACGCCGAGGCCGGGCACGCCGTTGGTGACCGTGTTCATGGCGTCGACGAACCGTTGGCGGGTCACGTTGCGTCCCAACGTCCGCAGCCTGTCGACGGTCAGCTCGGCGCCGGCGTAGAAGGCCGGCGTCTCGGCCCACCAGCGGTGGTCGGGGTAGTAGGCCTTCACCCGGGACAGGTACTCGGCGATGAACCCGCCCGAGACGGTGTCGGGGGTGTTGTTGACGGTCATGGCGTAGCTGCCCTCGGCCGCCGCCCCGCCGTACTGGGGGACGAGGTCGATGTACTGGGGGATCGGGGAGACGAACTGCTTCGGCGGCTTGTAGCCGAGGTTGTTGGCGGCGGTGAAGCACTTGATGGCCGTCGAGGCGTCGGTGGCCAGGAAGACCGACTCCGGCTGGCGGGACTGGAGCTGGACCATCTGGGCCGAGCAGTCGGCGTCCTGGAAGTTGATCGTCACCTCCGTGACCGACATGCCGAGCTTGCCGGCCGCCTCCCGGAACCCCTGGGCCACCACGGTGGCGGCCTCGACGTTGCCCAGCACCACCATGCCGACCTTTCTCACGCCGAGGTTCTTGGCGATGAACCGGGCGCCGAGGTGGCCCTGCGTGCCACCCGAGGCCGTCATCGGGAACACCAGCGGGCTGGTGAACTCCTCGGGGTTGAAGCCCAGCGCGCTGCCCGACGGGACGCCGCGCTGCACGATGTAGGGCAGCGATGCCGGCGACCCGCCGGCGCTGCCGGGATTCATGATCAGGAACACCTTGTCCTGGTCGACGAGCTTCTTGGCGCAGGCCAGGGCCCGGTCTCCCTGGAAGGCGTCGTCGCAGAACAGGAATTCGAACCGCCGGCCGTTGATGCCGCCGGCGTCGCTGGCCCGCCGGAACGGCGTCTCCAGCGCTTCCAGCCACGGCTTGCCGTAGGGGCCGATCGGCCCCGAGAGCGGCAGGATGGCGCCCACCTTGATCGTGTCGCCGGTGACGCCGACGTCGGAGTTGTCCGGCCCGGCCGCCACCCCCGCTCCCGGGGCCGCCGGCGGCCGCGACGTCGAGGTGGCTGCCGCGCTCGCCGCCCCGCCCGGGCCGGCCGCCGCCGAGCGCCCCCCGGCCGAGGAGCGGGCGGCCGCCGTGGTGGTCGTGATGGCGGCCGAGAGC
>JAICYE010000032.1 GCA_025934385.1 Acidimicrobiia bacterium
GACGCTGGCGGCGCTGGCCACCACCACCCGTTCCGAGGACCCCCTGGCCGCACTGGTCGGCGCGCTGCAGTCCGCCTTCGGCCTCGACGCGGTCGCCGTCCTGTGCCGGGACGACGGTCACTGGCGGGTGGAGGCGGCCGCCGGCGGGCCCGCCCCGAAGGCTCCCGACGAGGCAACGGTGGTGGAACCGCTGTCGCCCGACGTGGTCCTGGCGCTGGTCGGGGACCGGATCGCCGCCGAGGACCGCTACGTGCTCAACGCCTTCTCGGCCCAACTCGCCGCGGTCCTCGACCGGAGCCGGCTCCGGGCCGAGGCCGGACGGGCCCACGTGCTGGCCGAGGCCAACGAGCTGCGCAGCGCCCTGCTCCAGGCCGTATCGCACGATCTCCGCACGCCGCTGGCGTCGATCAAGGCCGCCGCTTCCACGCTCCAGGAAGGGGACGTCGAATGGTCGCCGGAGGCGACCGACGAGCTCGTGGCCACGATCGTCGAAGAAACCGACCGGCTCATCTCGCTGGTGGCCAACCTGCTCGACATGAGCCGGCTGCAGGTGGGAGCGCTGCAGTCCTCGCGTCAGGCAGTCACGGTCGAAGAGATCGTCCTCGGCGCCATGGTTGGTCTCGGTCCCCGAAGGTCGGCCGTCCGGCTCCGGCTCGACGACGGGCTCCCGGCGGTGGACGCCGACGCCGCGCTCCTCGAGCGGGCGGTGGCCAACGTCATCGAGAACGCCGTCCGCTGGTCGCCCCCCGACGGGCCCGTCCGCATCGAGGCCGGCGTCTTCGGGGACCGGGTCGACCTGCGGGTGGTGGACCGCGGTCCCGGCATCCCCCGGGCCCTGCGGGACCAGGTCTTCGCCCCCTTCCAGAGACTGGGCGACACCGAGGCCGGCACCGGCGTCGGGCTCGGGCTGGCGGTCGCCCGCGGCTTCGTGCTGGCCAGGCGGGGGACGGTCGAGATCGAGGACACCGCCGGCGGAGGCACGACCGTCGTCATCAGCCTGCCGGCGGCGAACGACGCCGCAGGCGCCGGCGCAGCAGCATCGGCCCGACCAGGTCGGTCACGAGAATCGTGACCAGCAGCGCGCCGTAGCGCCGCGAGTCCAGAATCCCTTCCCGCAGTCCGAGGCCGGCGAAGACCAGGCCGACCTCGCCCCGGGGCACCATGCCGTACCCGAGGGACAGCCGGTCGGCCCGGGAGCCGACGGCGAACCAGGCGCACAGCACCTTGGCCGCCACCGCCGCCCCCAGCAGCACGGCGGCCAGGCCCAGGGCGTCGGGCCGGAGGGCGGCGCCGAGATCGGCGTCCACGCCGACCCGGAGGAAGAACACCGGGACGAGCACGTGCCCGAGCGGGGTGAGGTCCCGCTGCACCCTCTCGCACTGGTCGGTGCGGGCCAGCGCCAGACCGGCGACGAACGCCCCGATGAGGGAGGCCAGGCCCGCGGCGTCGGCCAGGGCGGCGAGCGCCAGGCTGAAGGCGAGGGCCAGGGCCAGCGGCGTGCCCGGCGAACGGGCCAGCCGCTCGATGGCCCGGAACAGCGGGACGGCGATGCGCCCACCGGCGAACCCCGCCACCACCAGGTAGCCGACGGCCAGGGCCACCGTGCCGGCGACGGCGGGGAGCGAGACCCCAGCACCGGTGACGAGCCGGGCCACCACCGTCAACGTCAGCAGGCCGACGACGTCGTCGACGACCGACGCCCCGAGGACCGTGCGGGCCTCGAGCGTGGCCAGCCGACCGAGGTCGGCGAAGACGCGGGCCGAGATCCCGAGGCTGGTGGCGGTGAGGGCCGCGGCCAGGAACAGCGCCGTGTCACCGTCGTGGATGAGCCCGGCGGTGGCCCCCCAGCCGAGGACCAGGGTGAGGACGGTGCCCGCCATCGCCATCGTCGTAGCCGGCCGGGCGACCGGGCCGAGGTGGGCGAGGTCGAGCTGCAGCCCCACGTCGAGCAGGAGCAGGACGATGCCGAGCTCGCCGAGCACCGACAGGACCGGCCCCGGCTCCACGAGCCCGAGGACCGAGGGCCCGACCAGGACGCCGGCCACCATCTCGCCGACCACCGCCGGCACACCGACCCGTTCGGCGATCTCGGCCACCGCCTTGGCCGCCACGAGGATGACCAGCAGGTCGACGAGCAGGTCGGCGGGGGACGGCGAGGGGGACATGGCGTCTCCGGGGTCGGCGATCGAGGACCCGCCGACCAGACTTCCCGGCACACCGGGTCGCATCGTATCGTGGCCGAACCCTGTTCCGGCGCCGTCACCGCGCGAGGGTTGCACCCATGATCGGCGCCATCGCCGAACGGATCCTCGGGCTGCAGGGGTGGGCGGCGGTGGCCGTGGTGTTCCTCCTGCCCGCGCTCGAGTCGTCGGCCTTCGTCGGCTTCGTCTTCCCCGGCGAGATCGGGGTGCTCCTCGGCGGCGTGCTGGCCTCCCAGCACAAGGTCGGCCTCGCCGCGGTGCTGGCGGCGGGCATCGCCGGGGCGATCGTGGGCGACAGCGTCGGCTACGAGGTCGGGAAGCGCTGGGGCCGGCGGCTGCTCCACGGCAGCATCGGCCGCTTCCTCAAGACCGATCACCTGGACCGGGCCGAACGGTACCTGCAGCGTCGGGGGGGCAAGGCGGTGTTCTTCGGGCGCTTCACCGCCGCCCTGCGGGTTCTCATCCCCGGCCTCGCCGGCATGTCGGGGCTCCCCTACGGCCGGTTCCTGGCCTACAACGCCACCGGCGGCGCCATCTGGGCGACCGGGTTCGTGCTGGCCGGCTACGTCGCCGGTGACAGCTGGCGCGATGTCGAGCACATCGCCGGACGGGCCGGCGTCGTCCTGCTGCTGCTGGCGGTGCTGGCCGGCGCGGTCGTCCTCGGCGCCCGGTGGGTGGCCGGGCACCAGGACCGCTTCCGGGCCGTGGTGGCGGCCCAGCTCGACCGGCCGGTCGTGGCCGCCCTCCGGGCCCGCTACCGGCGCGAGATCGGGTTCCTCGGCCGCCGCTTCCAGCCCGGCGGGGCCTTCGGGCTGGTGTTCACGGCCTCCCTGGTGGCCCTGGTGGCGACCGGGTGGGCCCTCGGGACGGTCGTGCAGGACGTCGTCGGCGGCCGGGGATCAGCCCGGTTCGACCGGCCGGTCCTGGAATGGTTCGCCCGCCACCGCGAGCCGTGGCTGACGACGGCGATGTGGATCGTCACCGCCCTTGGGAGCGCCGGCGTCCTCCTCCCGCTGGGGCTGGCGGTCGGCGGCTGGTACTGGTGGCGCCGGGGACAGCCCCGCTCCTTCATTCTCCTGGCCGCCGCCTACGGAGGGTCGGAGCTGCTGTCGGAGACCGTCCGGGCACTCACGAGGCGGGCCCGTCCGCCGGCCCGCCTGGCCGCCGGGCACTTCGACGGCTTCGCCTTCCCGTCGGGCCACGCCACCCACTCCGTGGCCGTCTACGGGATGCTCGCCGTCGTCCTCGCCGCCGGCATGCCGAGGTGGCCCCGGAAGGTCGCCGTGTGGGCCGGGGCGGTGTCGATCGCCACGGCCGTGGGCGTCACCCGCCTCTACCTCGGGGCCCACTGGCTGACCGACGTCCTCGGGGGCTGGGCACTCGGGAGTCTCTGGCTGTTCCTGGTGGTGGTGGCCTCCCAGGCCATCGCCGGGCTGCGCTCCGGCTCCGCTTCCGGCGCATCACCGAAATCGGCGCGTTAACAAAGCGTTCATGGAGCCGACCCAAGGCTGCAACGCCGGAAACTTAACGTCTTTCTTTCAGAGGGGGTATCCACCCGGGCGGAAGTGAGGCGCGAAGTGGACGAAACGCGGTCTGTCGGCGAAGTCGAGATGAAGCGGAGCCTCTCGCTGACGGGGATCACCGTGAACGCGATGGCGCTGATCGCGCCAGGGGCGTTCCTGTGGACGACGTTCCAGGTGCAGGCCGCCCAGGCGCACGGCGCGTCGTCCACGGCGCCGGACATGTGGACCGGGCTCGTCTTCTCGCTGGTGCTGGCACTGCTCACCGCCTACAGCTACGCCGAGCTGGCCCGCATCTATCCCGACGCCGGGCCAGGGTCGAGCTACTACTTCGCCGAAGCGGCGCTGCTCGACAAGGACAAGCTCCAGCATCAGCGCTTCGCCCGAGTGGCGAAGCTGTCGGTGGGCTGGATCAGCCACCTCTATTACTGGATCTATCCCGGGATCATGGTGGCGTTCACCGCCACGTTGTTCGGCTACATCTACCTCACGGTGGCCCACCATCAGCTGAGCTGGCTGCCGCTGTCGATCGTGGCCATCGCCTTCGCCGTCCTGTCGGGCTACATCGCCTTCCGGGGCATCAGCGGGTCGACGATGGCGGCGATCATGATCAACGTCATCCAGATCACGTCGCTGGCGGCGGTCAGCGTGGTCTTCATCCTGTTCCGGATGAGCCATCCCCACGCCGCCGGCGGCTTCGAGATGAGCAATTTCGGCAACATCATGTGGGGCCACGGCCACAGCGTCATCAACCTGATCTACCAGTCGACGATCGCCATCCTGCTGCTGGTCGGCTTCGAGTCGGTGACGGCCCTCGGCGCCGAGGCGCTGCGCCCAGAGAAGGACAGCAAGCGCGGTGTCCTGCTCAGCCTGATCATCCAGGGCGGCATCTGCTACATGTTCGAGTACATCGCCGCCAACTTCGCCGTCGGCGGAGCGACGATCGCCGGCGTCGACACCGCCGGGAAGCCGATCACCGGTTACGCCGCCGCCGGCGTCAGCGGCGCCCCCATCGGCGACATGCTCAAGACCGTGGGCAACAAGATGCTCGGCGGGACGGGCACGACGCTGGCGCTGATCATGGCCGCCACCGTCCTGCTGGCCCTGATCGGCACCACGCTGGCCTGCCTCAACACCGGCGTCCGGGTGACCTACGCCATGGCCAAGGACAAGGAGATGCCGGCCATCCTCGGCCTGCTCCACGGCGAGTTCGCCACACCCCACGGCGGGATCATGGTGCTCACCGCCGTCTCCGCCCTCTTCGGGATCTACGGCGTGAAGTCGGTCAACACCCTGACGCAGATCACGCTGGCCTCCAACACCGGCACGTTCATCGTCTACGGCATGACCTGTCTGATCACCCTCGTCGCCTTCGCCAGCCGTCACGACAAGCACCTCTTCAAGCACCGGGTCATCCCCGGGCTCGGGCTGCTGATGAACGTGGCCGAGCTGTCCGGCATCGTCTACCTGGCGGTGAAGGCCGGCGGCGACTCGTCGAAGAACGCCTTCATCGCCCTGGCCATGGTGGCCGTGTGGATCCTGGCCGGAGTGGTGTGGGTGGCGGCCAACCCCCACCACCGGGGCAAGCCGATCCTGGCCGTCCCCGGGTTCCGGGAGAAACTGGCGGCGTCGTCGAAGGGCTAGGGGTGCCGGTCGGCCCTCCGGGCCACCGTGGCCGCCGCGCCCCGCAGGTACAGCAGCCCGAGGCCGATGAACACGATGCCGGGGACGAGCTTCCATCCGGCGGTGAGGGCGATCAGAGCCCATATCCCGGCGGCGATCCACATCAGCGCCACCATGAGCAGAAGGGCGGGACTGGCCGGCCGGCGCCCGGGCTGGAGCGGCGGGCCGGGCCGGCCCGCCGCCGTCCGGCGCGGCGGGCCCTGATGGCTGGCGGGCCGCTTCCCCTTCTTCGGCCGGGTCACGGGCGACGACGATACCCGCTGCCGGCCGGAGGGCACCGGTGACGAGCGCCGGTCAAGAAGCGGGCAACGGCCGTCTCACGGGCCACGGGGTGTTCGCCAAGCTGTCGTTCGCCATGCGCTCCGACCCCGGCGAGGTCCGGCCCCACAACGAGGACTTCTGCGCCGCCTACGTTCCGACGATCCCGGACGACGCCTGGGAGCACGGCCCGGTCTTCGTCGGGGCCGCCGGCCTCGGCGGCCACGCCGCCGGCGAGGTGGCCAGCCGGCTGGCCGGCGACACCATCGTCGCCGGCTGGCGGAGGACGAAGTCGCCGGTGCCCCGCCCGGCGCTGCGGGACGTCGTCCGGGCGGCCAACACCGCCATCTACGACGCCTCGCTGGAGTCGGGCCGCCGGGGCATGGGCACGACGGTGACCGCCCTCACCGTCAACGGCCACGAGGCGGTGGTCGCCCATGTCGGCGACAGCCGGGCCTACCTCGTCCGGAAGGGCACCTGCCGTCAGCTCACCGCCGACCACTCCCGGGTCGGGGAGATGCTGCGCATGAAGCTGCTCACCCCCGAGCAGGCCGCCAACCACCCGGCCCGGTCGCAGCTCACCCGCTGCCTGGGCGGCGATCCCGCCGTCCAGGTCGACGTCGTGACCACCGACGTGGCCGAGGACGACACGCTGATCCTCTGTTCGGACGGGCTGTGGGATTCGGTCAGCCGGCAGGAGATCCAGGAGGTCGCCAGCCGCATCGGCGATGACACGGTGCCGACGCCGGTCGAGGCGGCCGAGATGCTCGTCGACCTCGCCCTCAAGCGCGACGCCCCTGATAACGTGACGGTCGTCGTGGTGCGTATCACGTCGTCGCGCCCGATCCCGCCCACCGGCATCCGCCGAGGGTTGTTCCGCCGACGGTGAGCCTGTGCGCTTCAGTCCCGGTCAGACGATCGACCACTACGAGGTCCTCGAGCTCCTCGGCGAAGGAGCCTACGCCGAGATCTACAAGGCCCGCGACACCGGCTCCGGGAACGTCGTCGTGCTGAAGTGCCCGAATCCGCTGCTGTTCGCCGATCCCGGCCTGTTCCAGCGCTACCAGCGCGAGCGGGACATCGCCCGGACCCTGGACCACCCCGGCGTCCTCCACAGCCTCGACGACGCCGCCAGCCGGAGCGAGCCGTACGTCGTCATGGAGTACGTCGACGGCGTGAACCTCCGCCAGCGGCTGCGGGGGCGCGACGGGCCTGTCCCGATCGCCCAGGCTCTCGACTGGGGCCGGCAGCTGGCCCGCACGCTCGTCTACCTCCACGAGCGGGGGATCGTCCACCGCGACCTGAAGCCCGAGAACGTCCTGGTCGACGCCGACGGCACGCTCAAGATCCTCGACTTCGGCACCGCGCTGCTGCGGGGGGCCAGACGCCTCACCTGGCGTCATCTGAGCGAGAGCCTGGGCACGCCCGACTACATGAGCCCCGAACAGATCCAGGGCGAGCGGGGCGACGGCCGCAGCGACGTCTACGCCGTCGGTGTGATGATGTACGAGTTTCTGACCGGGCGGGTCCCGTTCGAGGGAGACAACTGGATGGCGGTCATGCAGGGGCACCTGCAGCGATCGCCCGTCCGCATCAGCAAGCTACGACCGGACGTGCCGGCCGAACTGGAGGCCATCGTGCTCACGGCCATGCGCCGCTACCCCGAGCATCGCTACCCGTCGGCCCAGGCGCTGCTCGACGACCTCGAGAAGGCCGACGCCCCCGGTGCCATCGACGTCTCGGCGTTCGACCTCACGCCGGAGGCACCGATGGGGGGCATGGCCGCCGCCGCCGACTCCACCGCCCGGCTGTGGAAGCTCGTGGCCACGGTGGCGGTCGGGTTCATCGGCGTCGTCGCCCTGATCGTGACCCTGACGGTGGTGCTGCGGTGAACCTCCCTCACGGTGTCCGGTGGGTGAGCCTGACGTTCGTCGACGTTTTCGGGCTCGGCCACGCCGTCACCGTTCCCGCCTCCCGGTTCGCCGAGGCGGTCGAGCGGGGCGAGCCCATCGACGGATCGGTGCTCGAGGGCCGGGCCCGGCGGCTCGAGACCGACATGCTGTTGCTCCCCGACCCGGCCACGATCTGCCACACCGGCGGCGATCTGGCCCGGGCCGTCTGCAACGTCGTCACCCTCGACGGCTCGCCGTGGGCCGCCGATCCCCGCACGGTCCTCCAGCAGGCCGAGGAGCAGGCCGGGGAGCTGACCGAGGGGTGGGCGGCGTCGGCCGAGCTCGAGCTGTACCTGCTCGACGCCGGCGGGCATCCGATCGACCGCGGCGGCTACTTCGACGAGGTCGAGGGCGTGGGGATGAGCGTCGTCCGGGAAGCGTCGGAACGGCTGGCCGGCTGTGGCGTGACGGTGGCCGCCTGCCATCTCGAGGCCGGCCCGGGCCAGTACGAGATCGACCTCGCCCCCCTGCCGTCGCTGGCGCTGGCCGACGGCGTGGTCCTGGCCAAGCGGCTGGTGCGGGAGGCGGCGGCCGAGCGCGGCCTGCGGGCCACGTTCATGGCCCGGCCCTTCGACGGGCAGCCCGGTTCCGGTCTCCACCTCCATCAGCGCTCGGGCCATCTCCTCGACGCCGACGGCAAACTGACGGCGGCGGGCGGCAGCTACGTCGCCGGGCAGCTGAGCCACGCCCGGGGCCTGGCGGCGCTGGCCGCCCCGACCGTCAACTCCTACAAGCGCCTCCACTCGGGGCCCGAGGCCCCGGGGGCGGTGGTGTGGGCCCACACCAACCGGGCGGCCCTGGTGCGGGTGAGCTCCTACCTCGGCGAGACGGCGTCGATCGAGTACCGCGGCGCCGACCCGTCGGCCAACCCCTACCTGCTCCTGGCCGGGCTGCTGGCCGCCGGCCGCCACGGCATCGACGAGGAGCTGGAACTGGTGCCGCCGCTGGAGGAGGACCTCGAGGGGTTCGACCCCGCTGCCACCGACTCCGTCCGCTTCGAGCCGCTCCCCCGCAACCTCGACGACGCCCTCGACGCCTTGATGGCCGACGACGTCCTCGTCGACGCCTTCGACCACGCGCTGGTCTCCCGGCTGGTGGACGGGCGCCGGGCGGAGATCGAGGAGTACCGGGGCGTGGTCACCGGCTGGGAGCGGGACCGCTACCTCGACGAGTCGTGAACGGCGGGCGGGGAGCGATGGCCCTCGGGGTGCTGTCGCTGGCGGCCCTGGCCGTGTTGGCCCTGCCGGCCTGCAGCACCGCCGCCGGCGTCGAGGCGGCCGCCGTGCCGAAGACGCTGCACGTCGGCTCCGACATCGAGTACGCCCCGATCGAGTTCTTCAAGGAGAACACGGCCACGCCCCAGGGCCTCGACTACGACCTGGCCCAGGCCCTCGGGGCCCAGCTCGGCGTGAAGGTGAGGTTCGTCAACGACACCGACTTCGCCGGCATCATCGGTGCACTGCGGGCCGGCCGCTTCGACGTCGTGATGTCGGCCATGAACGACACCGCCCAGCGGCGGGGCCGGGGCGTCGACTTCGTCGACTACTTCCGGGCCGGCAGCTCGATGCTGGTCCGCAAAGGGAACCCCGACCGGATCGCCACGCTCGACGACCTCTGTGGCCGGACCGTGGCCGTGCAGCAGGGAACGACGCAGGACACCGACGTCCTCGCCCCGGAGGCGGCGAAGTGCCCGGCCGGCCGAAGCCTGGCCGTGCTCCGCTTCGAGAAGGACGCCGACGCCCTCCAGCAGGTGAAGAACGGCCGCGCCGTGGCCGACGTCGAGGACTTCCCCGTCGCCGCCTACAACGCCGCCACCTCCGGTCACGGCGCCGACTTCGATGTCGTGTCCCGGCAGGTCGGCGACATCGGCGCCTACGGCATCGCCGTCCCCCACGACCGGCCGGTGCTGCGCGACCGGCTCCGGACCGCCCTGCAGGCGATCATCGACAACGGTGCCTACGGCCGCATCCTGGCCCGGTGGAACGTCGCCGCCGGAGCGGTGAAGGCGGCCACCGTCAACGGCGCAGGGTGATGTCCTCCACCCGGGCCGCCTCGGCCGAACCCGACGCCATTCTCGCCGTTCCCCTGCGGCACTGGGGCCGCTGGATCAGCGGCGCGGCCGTGGTCCTGCTGGTGGCCTGGCTCGTCTGGTCGGCGGCCCGGTCGGGTTTCGTCGACGCCGCCCAGGTCCGCCACTACCTGTTCAGCCCCCTGATCCTGCAAGGCCTGCGGGCCACGGTGATGCTGGCCGTCCTGTCGCAGGCGACGGGGATCGTGCTCGGGGTCGTCTTCGCCGTGATGCGGCTGTCGAAGAACGCGGTGGCGTCGTGGGTGGCCGGCGCCTACATCTGGTTCTTCCGGGGGACACCGGTCCTCGTGCAGCTCTTCTTCTGGTACAACGGCGTGCCGTCGGTCTGGAAGCGCATCGACGTCACCGTGCCCTTGCTCCACACCACGCTGTACTCGGCCCGCATGGTCGACTTCATGACGCCGTTCATGGCCGCCTTCCTCGGCCTGGCGCTGAACGAGGGCGCCTACATGGCCGAGATCGTCCGGGCCGGGATCCTCTCGGTCGACGAGGGCCAGGTCGAGGCGGCCCAGGCCCTCGGCATGACGCCGCTGCTCACCATGCGCCGCATCGTGCTCCCCCAGGCCATGCGGGTGATCGTGCCCCCCACCGGGAACGAATTCATCTCGATGCTGAAGACGACGTCGCTGGCCTCGGCCATCACCTACGGCGAACTGCTGCGGCGTTCGTCGGACATCTACTCCACCAACCTCCAGGTCGTGCCGCTGCTGGTGGTGGCCAGCCTCTGGTACCTGGTGCTGACCACGGTGGCCAGCGCGGGCCAGTACCTGCTGGAGCGCCGCTTCGGTCGGGGCGGGTCGTCGCCGCGGCGGAGGCGCCGATGGTGACGCCGCCCCCGACAGCGGCGACGCCGATGGTGCGGGCCGAGCGCGTCGGCAAGTACTTCGGACGGGTGGAGGCGCTGCGGGGCGTCGACCTCACGGTGCAGGCGGGCGAGGTGACGGTGATCATCGGCCCGTCGGGGTCGGGGAAGTCGACGTTCCTGCGCTGCATCAACCACCTGGAGCAGATCTCCTCCGGTCGCCTCTGGGTCGACGGCGAGCTCGTCGGCTACCGCCAGGACGGCGACCGCCTCCACGAGCTCCGGGAACGGGAGGTGGCCCGCCGGCGGGCGGCCATCGGCATGGTGTTCCAGCGCTTCAACCTGTTCCCCCACATGACCGCGCTCCAGAACGTGACCGAGGCGCCGGTGC
>JAICYE010000364.1 GCA_025934385.1 Acidimicrobiia bacterium
ACCGTCCGGGCCCCGAAGGCGGCAAAGGCGAGGTGGGCGCCAACGCCGGCACCGCACGGCAGGGCGTCGGCCTCGCCGGAGACGGCCACCGCGGCGACGGCGCCGACGATCACCGACACGGCGAACACGGCTCCGAGGAGCACGCCGGCACCGGCCGCTACCAGCGACCAGTCGCCGGTGGCCCAGGCGGGCAGCTGGAACGAGGCCCAGACCGACGGTGTGCCCGGGGGTGGCGGCGGCCCCACCTCGGGCTCGACCGGCCGGCCGCAGGTCGGGCAGAACCGGGCCGTGGCCGGCAGGTCACCACCGCATCGAACGCAGGACGCCATCCCCGCCATTGTGGCTCCGCTTCAGACCCCGCCCCGACGCGCCAGCGCCCCTTCCACGTCATCGACGATGGTTTCCGGCCGTTCCACCCGCCGCAGCCAGGTCACCTGAATCTGGAGCCACCCATCGAGGGCCAGGTCGTTGTTGCGGACCGGGTCCTCCTCGAACGACCTCTCGTTCAGGTGCCCGATCTTCCCGAGGCATTCGATGGCGACCATCGGCCTCGGGTAGGCCAGGTCGATCCGGTACCGGCGTCCACTGATCGTCACCCACACCTCGGCTTCGGGCTCCGGCAGCCCCGCCGCCACCAGCAGATCGAGAACGTCGGCGGCGAAGACCGTCCCCGGTGGCGTCCGCCCCAGCCGCCGTTCGAGCAACGCCCGGTAGAGCGGGATCCCGGCCGTCTTCCGGGGTGTGTGCTCGGCGGCGCAGCGCTCCAGTTCGGCGCTGCCGACCAGCTTCCGCCGCCGCACGTCGTCGAGCGCCCGCAACGGAATGCCCGTGTTCCGGCTGACGGCGCACAGGTCGAGGATCGTCTCGGGGATCGGCGTGAGCGGGATGCCGTCCCGCACCGCCCGGCGAAGCATCGACCTTCGGTGAAGACGGGCGTTCTCGATGCGGGGCCGCCGGTTCGGCGGGACGGTCACGTCGACGATCCTCGGCGCCTCGAATCCTTCGAGCCCCCAGACGGCCGCCGCCGACCGGTGCGAGACCACGGCCTCGTCACCGCCCTGAAGGCAGGCCGCCATCATCCGCCCCCGCCAGGACTGCTTCACTCCGATCATCCGGTAGAGCCCACGCGCCACACGGATCAGTTGACCCTCAGCGACCAGACGCCGGACGACATCGGGCGATAGACCCGCGTCGAGGAGCTGATCCCAAGTGATCAGGCCGTATTGGGCGGCGGCCTTGGCCGCTACCCGGGCGAGAGCATCCGTGTCCACCCGTCCTCCCGGGAAGCTTTGGACATTTGTCGGGGACAGTCCCCGATAGTTGTCCAAACGACTGCGTGGCGGGGGAAGTGGGGCGGGGGAAAGTGCTGCTCGGGCGGAGGTTAGCCTGGCGGGTCATGCCCGAGACCAGCGGTTATCTGCGGCATCCCAGCGTCCGGGGGGACACGATCGGCTTCGTCACCGAAGACGACCTGTGGTCGGTGCCGGCGGCCGGTGGCGTGGCCCGGCGGCTCACCGCCAACCTCTCCGAGGTCAGCCATCCGGCCCTGTCGGCCGACGGGCGTCACGTCGCCTTCACCAGCCGGGAGGAGCATCACCCGGAGGTGTACTGCATGCCGGCCAGCGGCGGGCCGGCCGCCCGGGTGACGTTCCTCGGGGCGACCGCCAACGTCCGGGGCTGGTCGCCGGACGGGCGGATCCTCTTCACCTCCGACGCCGGGCGGCCGTTCCACCACATGATCCACCCCTACGCCGTTCCCCCCGAGGGCGGCCCGGTGGAGCGCCTCCCGTACGGCCCGGCCCGGGAGGTGGCCTTCGGGCCGAAGCCCAAGGGGCGCAACGGGAAGACGCCGGTCGTGATCGGCCGCAATACCGCCGACCCCGCCCGCTGGAAGCGCTACCGGGGCGGCACCGCCGGCGACCTGTGGATCGACCGCAAGGGCAACGGCGACTTCCGCCGGCTCCTCCGCCTCCCCGGCAACCCCGCCTCGCCGATGTGGATCGGCGACCGCGTCTGGTTCCTGTCCGACCACGAGGGGATCGGCAACCTCTACTCCTGCACGCCGGAGGGGACCGACCTCCGCCGCCACACCGACCACGACGAGTACTACGCCCGCTTCGCCAAGACCGATGGCGTCCGCATCGTCTACCAGCACGCCGCCCAGATCTGGCTCTTCGACCCCGCCGCCGACGAGGGCCACCGGGTCGAGATCGACCTCCACAGCCCCCGGGTCCAGCGGCACCGCAAGTTCGTGGCCGCCGACCGCTACCTGACGGACTTCGCCCTGCATCCCGCCGGCCACTCCATCGCCCTCGAGACCCGGGGGAAGCTGTTCACGATGCCCCTGTGGGAGGAGGCGGTGCGCCAGCACGGCCGGCCCGACGGCGTCCGCTACCGGCTGGCCAAGTGGATCGGCGACGGCTCGTCGATCGTCCTCGTCAGCGACGAGGGCGGCGAGGACGGCATCGAGATCCACAAGGCCGGCGAGGTCGTCGGCTGGCGCCTGGAGCCGCTCGACCTCGGCTGCATCACCGACCTCGCCACCCCGCCGGCCGGCATCGAGGTGGCCGTGGCCAACCACCGCCACGAGCTCCACCTCGTCGACCTCGACGCCGGCACGGCCCGGCTCGTCGACCGCTCGGAGCACGGCGCCCTCGACGGCGTGGTGTGGAGTCCCTGCGGTCGCTGGCTGGCCTACAGCTTCGCCACCACCGCCCGCACCCGGTCGATCAAGATCTGCGAGGTGGCCACCGGCGCCACCCATCTCGTGACGAGGCCGGAGTTCCGCGACGTGCACCCGTCGTGGGATCCGGACGGGAAGTACCTGTACTTCCTCTCCTACCGGGTCTTCGACCCCGTCTACGACTCGCTGTACTTCGACCTCGGCTTCCCCCGGGCCGTCCGGCCCTACCTCGTCACGCTCCAGGCCGACGAGGGGTCGCCGTTCGTCCCCAAGCCGAAGGGGATGGGCGGGGCCACGCCGAAGCCACCGCAGCCGCAGGAGCAGAAAAAAACCAAGACGCAGAAGAAGCCCGAAGCCGAGACGCCGGCGTTGCGCATCGACCTCGATGGCATCGGCGACCGGATCGTGCCGGTGCCCGTCCCCGAGGGGCGCTACTCCCAGGTCGTCGGCATCAAGGGGAAGATCCTGTTCACCTCCTGGCCCGTCCTCGGGAGCCTCGGGCGGGACAGCTTCTCCGGCGGTGCGGGGCCCCGGGGTTCCCTCGAGGTCTACGACCTGGCCGACCAGCGTCACGACGTCCTGACCGGCGGCATCAACGGCTTCGAGGTGTCACGGGATGGGCAGACACTGGCCTACCGGTCCGGCCGGCGGCTGCGGGTCGTCAAGGCGGGGGAGAAGCCGCCCGACCACGACGACGGCGCCAACCGCCGCAGCGGCTGGCTCGACCTCGACCGG